>JAYUQK010000064.1:0-10295 GCA_043756785.1 Candidatus Lloydbacteria bacterium
TGCGACAGAGCCAGAGAATGTGGTCGTGGCAGTGCCTTTCTTGAATGTTCCGGATGAACCGATGGTGAGGTCGCCTTGGAGTGTGAGTGCGTAGGCCCCTGGGGAGGTGGTCCCGAAATTGACGGCCACGGTGCCAGTCGCAGTCAGTGCCGAGAGAAAGTCGAATGTCGCAGTCGACCCCGACTCACCAAACGTCACGCCATAGAACGTCGCAGAAACTGCACCCGTCGAGTCAATGGTGCGTGCGGAGCTTGTGCCGTTAAACACCACCGTCCCCGTGTTTGGAATGAATGTCCCCAAGTTGCGCCACCCCCCACTGACTTTTATCGTATTGGTGTCACCGTACATGGTCCCAAGTACTCGCAAGTCCCATACATTGATAGTCTCCGAAGACGTTGTTGCAAAACGCAGGGTGTTGGAGTAGGCGTACAGACTTGAATCAAGACATGATCCCGTCACGCAGTTATTGTAGTCACCCCCCGCATCCACGTCATGAAAAATATCTTCATCCCCTGAAACGGAGTTGTCGTAGGCTCCCAAATTTGCGAGTGAAAGCACTTGTCCTGTCGTAGAAGCGGAGCCCGTCGTGACCCACCGCTGGTTGAGTGCCATCCCACCCGCATCCCCTGGCCCCGTATATATCGCCACCGCAACTGCCTCTGCAGTGTCTGCCGCACCGTCGACAAATACCGTCAGCACGTTTCCGGGGAAAGCAGTAACGTTGTCGATAAACCAGTTTCCACTTGCGTCGATAGTGCCGGTCTTCGTGGTGAGCGCCCCACCAACGGCAATAGCAACGGTGCCAGATGTGACCGGTGTCGTGAGGTCGCGTGCGCGCGCGACACCAGAGATGCGCACCCCTGCTGCCCACTCCGTAGTCCAGTCATTTAGTGTCGGGCAGTTACCCAATACGCAAGTAAAGTTTCCCTTGAGTCGTACCACATTGTACGTTGTCGTATTGAGACTCGTCATCGAAATAGGCGAGGTTGATGTGCCCGAGGAGTTTAGAGCGAGGTCCACGTCGGGAATAAGTGCCCACGTACCTGATGCATTTTGATATTGTACTTGCACATTAAAAGTACTGAGTCCGGGTGTCGTCACACTCCAGAGTGCCTGCTTCCACGCAGGGGCCACACCATCATCGAAATCAATTGCCGCGGAGATAATATTTCCTTGTGTCGTCGGATTTTTCGATGCCATGAAGAAGGGCTCACCATAGGGAGTCACGGTCACCGAGGCAGATGTTTCGATTGTTTGCATCTTTGACTGTGGCCATGCTTGTGTACCGTAGTGCTCGCCAAACTCGTAGTCTGTGCCTGTGTGGTCAAAGAAAATTCCTAGTATCGTTCCACTTGCGCTCGTGCGCGCAAGTTGGTGAGTAAATGTAGTGGGTAGTGGCGGAGGTGCACCCACGGAAGTTTCGGCAACCCACGCTGAAGTATCCCAGTATCGATACCCTGTTCCTGAGGTTGTCGCATACGTCGTGGTGATATAATTTGTCCTTCCTGCACTTATTTCAAACATGCAGTCAGTGATTCTTCCGGTATGCGCAGTCCCCGCCAGATCAAGCTCAGTATGCGGCACAACCCACGAAGCTCCATCCCAACGCTTTACGCCAATGTCATTATCTTGGTCGACATAGCAAAGTGCCATTTGGTCGTTCCCCACATTGCGACGTAAATTTCCCCATTCAAAGTCGTTACCCAGAGCGGTCGTCGACGCGCCCGCCCATGCAGTACCGTTCCAAAAGTTTGTAATGGCACTTGCATTTCCTGCATTCGAAACGACAATGATTCCCTGATTTCCTGATGCTTCGTATTCGACAGCCATACCCTCGTGCGCGATTTCGGACATAGAGCCTCCCGTTGTTGAGTTCCCCCACGTCGAAGTCGTCGCATTCCACACCTGTGCTTCATATGAGCTTCCGGTGTTGCGGAAAAGTCCGATGATTTCGTTTGAAATGGGACTTGAGGCGAGTCGCACCCACTCGCAGTTCGAGGTGAACCCCAAGTTTACCGTACCCGTCGCGGCCCAAGCACTTCCACTCCAAATACGGTAGTCGGGGTCTGGGCTACTGTTGCATGAAACTGCAAGCGCTCGCCCTGAAACAGTTTCGTATGCGACGTCGAAACTTCGGCGTGCGACCGATGGTGCGTTTGTGCCAGACTCATACAAATTTCCCCACACTCCGTTGTCATACACTTGAAAATTCATGTCCCTATCTGACCCAAGTGTGCCCATAATGTACTGCCCAATAAGTGGCGAAGCTTTCAACACTACCCACTGGATAGTCGAACCGATAGTCAGCGCGGAGAGTTCCGAGCCGAGTGTCAGCCCGTCAAATATCCGATAACGCGGAGTTTGGACCACACCTTCTCCGTACGCAAGCATCACTTCATCTGTTGTTGTGGAAACATTCACTGTGTCAGTACTCGTGCGATAAAGAGAAGTCAGCGTGTCTATTTCAAATTGCCCATTGGCAGTCTGAAACCACGTAGAGAGCGCAACGGTGGTGTCCACGTAGATGGAGCGAGTCGTGGACCAGAAAGAATACGTATTTGCTCCGCCAGGGTCGCGTCCACGCACGCGCCAAAAGTACGTCGTTGACGAGGCCATGATGTCGGCAGTCTGCACGGTGAAGCGAATGCGATCCCCCGAGCCAAACGGGCTTGTATCTGTTGCCCATGAGAGGTCGAGAAATCCCGAATGCAGATTCGACTCACGTGTCGTCGACGATGTAAATGTGTTCGTGGTTGACCATGAGATTTGGTAAATAATCGAGTCTCCCTGAGGGTCAGAGGCACTCCACTCGAATGTCGGGGTGCGCGTGGCGACTTTTTGATTGTCAAAAGGGATGGTGGGCACAGGAGTAGAGACGTTGTACCCCCACGCGAGGGTCCAATCGGCAATTGAAGGTGATGCTCCGGCGTCGGTGAGGTTCGCGCGCAAGCGAATGGTGGGATATGTCGTCGGGTCCAGACTCAAGAGCGAAACTCCCGTTGTGTCGAACCCAACACCATTTCCAGAGAGTGCGCTATCGGGAACCGTAGCCCAAGAACTCGTCGACGTATAGTACTCGATTTGGTACTTCACATCACTTGACGTCTCGTTGTCTGTAAACGAAAGTGTGCCCCATGCTGTCCCCACTGTTGCCTGTGAAAAGTTAATTGTGGGGCTATAGACAGAGCCCGTTGTCGAGCCCACGATAAGCGTCATCGTGTCTGCGGTCGTCGTCACGCCACTGAGTGTGTCGAGTGCAAACTGGTCGCGCGTTGTTTGAAACCATGTTGAAAGTGTAATCGAGGTGTCGATGGTGATGCTACTCGTAGCAGACCACGCACCCCACGATGCAGAGTTGTTGGTGTCTTTTGCGCGCACCCGCCACCAATATGTCGTGCCGTTGGTGAGCCCAGATGCGGGGCGGTACTGGATGGTGTTCCCAGATGTAAATGGCGCCTTGTTTGAAGGGTAGAGTACATTTTCAAAGAGATCGGGATTCGCCACGGAGTCGATGTCGATGACTGGAGAAGTGAATGTCGCAGAAACAGCAACCTGAATTTGGTAATCGAGATCGTTCGTCTCAGGGTCAGAAGAATAAAACTGGAATGCCGGTGTTGTGGTGCCTACTTTTTCATTATCAAAGGGAATAGAGAGTGCTGCCTGGTCGGGTGATGCGTTGGTGAGGATGCTTGGATAGTTTGCATACGCATCGAATGGTGTGCCGTCAGACTTCACCATGCGAAAACAATACGTCGTATTTGCCGCCGCCAAATTATCGTTCACTACCCAGTCCCATTCCCCCACTCCACCTATTGCGATTTGCGTGGGGGTACTCGTAGAATTGTTTTCTTCCGCATACGCCTCCGACACCGTGGACGATGAGAGGAGGTTCGAAGTGAGTGTCGCATAATTTGCCACACTCGTGTTGTTGTATCCCCGCCACAACCCACCCGAGCCTATCGCCCCCACGTCCGTCCAGTTGAGTGCATTTGCACAGTCGGTCGATGCAACATATTGGAGCTTGTATGCCTGTGCACCTACGGTAGAGGTCGCATTCGTTACCCACACGTTCATGCGCAGGCGAATATTGTCGGTCGGTATCATCGCAATGTCCGAGGTGTCGATCGGAGTATTTTCAGCTAGGTCACTCCCCCCCGAAGGCCACGGGTCAGTCGGAGTCAGGACATTGGCGTTTGCATACAAACGATATGAGTCCTGAGTAAGTATCGAAATCCCCGTCAAGCGCTTTGCAAAAATAGTTTCAACATATCTTGGCAAATGGCTGTCGTCCGAAAACGAAGTGAGCGCGACGTCGTGAATATGTGCGGCTGGTGCTTGTGCGTTATTGACACTCACATTGTGTCCGTTGAATGTTGTTGTCTGCGTCGTCGTTGCACCGCTAATGTTTGCATGCGCATGTGAAGAGAGCCCTCCCGTTGCACCGTATGTCGTAGATGCCTTCAAGAATTTTCCATTGAATGCACCGCTCGTGTCTGAGAGTAAAGCCCACCCGCTCGGTGGCGTATCGTCCCACATGGTAATAAGGTAGTTGGGTGTAGCTGATGCAGTGTTTAATTTTGCGTACAGCACCTCAACATAAGGAGGCTCGTTGTTTATCGTATCCGTCGTGGTCGTAGAGAGCCTGTGCGTGTGGAGCACTGTGGCCGAGCCGTTTGGCACACCACCTTGCTGCCGAACACCTGACTGCACTGGGGCAGCGAGTGTTCCCGTTGCAAAGTGGCTGTGTGTATTTGCCCCGCCTGTCGCAGTAGACGATGCACCTCGCACATAGCGTCCGTCCAGTGGCGCATAGCGAAACCACCCAGTAGGAAGTGAGGATGATGCTATGTCAAACATACCGATCGCTCCGGCAGGAATAGTTGCAGGATCTCCCGCACTGTTAGAGCGGATAACGCGCAGGTCTTTATATGTCGGCAGATTCGACACACCGGAAACGTCGGGCGTCAGCGTGTGTGTATGGGCAAGAGGTGTGTTGATTAAGTTATTTGTGGTATTTGGGCCAACCCCCGTTGACGTGGTGATGTCCACGGTGGCAACTGCTATTGGTGTATGTGTGGCGACCCCACCAAGCCCACCATATGTCGTAGAGCCTACGGCAAGTCGCTCGAAAAATGTATCAGTGGAGATGCACGACATACATGTCCATCCCGAAGGAAGTGGCAGGCCGTTTTCCAAAAAGAGCAACATTTTTCCTGCAGCATCAGATGCGATTTGCCACTGTCGGTTCTCAGAAAAGTTCTCTGCATCACCCAGAAGTGTACTCTCCATGCGCAGTGGTCCGAGCAAATAAAGATACGGTGAGCGGTCCCCCGCATCAAAAATATATTCAAGGTCAATGAATCCACCTGCCTCAAGTTTCACTGGCCATGTTGCGGTAATGAACGTATGCTCGGTGTCCCCCCACTGTAAATCTGCATTCCCACGATCAATAACCACGAAGTCACCGGGGAGGCGCTCCACGACATTCCCCTCAAATGCTTCGTTTGCACGAATGCGAATTTTCATCGGGTAATGCGCCAAAGGGTAGATACGCGTGGGGCCAACGCGCTCGATCTCGTAAGGCACCGTCGCGCGCACGAGGAAGCTGTCACTCACTTGGCTTGCAATATTTTGCTCGCCGTCAAATCGCACCAGCTTCACACCATACGTTCCCGTTGCTGATGCGGGAATGTCATAACCCGCAGTATAGTCAGGTACGTCAACAACATTGTTGCCGTTACATTTCCCTGAGGTTAAGACGGGTACTTCGGTCTCTGTCCCCGTAGTGTCTGTTATCCAAAGCTTTAAATTAGCATCACAAATGGTGTTTCCATTGTTGGAAATTGCACCGAGAGAAATATCAACATGTTCACCTGGGGTGTAGATACTTTTTTTGTAGTTAATCGCCAACACTCCCCAATAAAAATCAAACTCATCGAAATAAGTTGTACCGCCTTCTTCGATTTCAATGTGAAGGGTGTACTTACCTGGGTGTATGCTTCGTGTCGCGTCTTTAAGTGAGAGCGACCACTCATTATTTTCACCGTAGGTCACCTCATATTCCATTGGCACGTCACCAAAAAGTGGGTGGTTCAAGAGTACCTTCGAAACAACAAAAGGTGTGACCCCGAGCACGTCACGCATGTTTTGCATAAACGTATTTGACTGCCGCTTGTATTGAAAACGAAACTTGGGAACTTCACGCACAGAAAACTCACGGTCCTTGGAAAGCAATGTGTCGATATGTTCTTTTTCGGATCCATCCTCGTCGCGGTCAAGCTTGCGGTGCTCTCCTGGGACCACGAAGGCAACGTCACCGAGCGTGAGGTGGGGGCGTCCACCACCGATGGCACGCGAAAGTGCAGGGCTCGTGAGGAGTACACTTACTTCACTTCCTCCCAGAGCAACTTCGTCTCTACCCTTTGCAGGAAGAATGGAGGCTAAAAATGGTGTTGCGGTAGCACTCGTACGCGCAATACGAAAACCGAGAGGAAAAACTCCACTGGTGGGGGGGGCGAGCAATGCTTTTCCAGGACGGCCCCCGATGCTTTCGCAGGTTGAAGTCGCAATCACTCCACCTTCAGGGTCGTACGCCGCGAAGTCCACAGTGCGCGAGGGGGGCGGGCAGATTACCAAAACCAAAGAAGCTTCGACTGGTGAAATATATTCTTCAGCAAATTCAGAGAGAGGGAGGTACGCAGTAGATTGCTCAGGCGTAACGTAAAAAGCACCATACGGACGGGTTGTATCAAACATGCGCACCGCATCCGCATTCACTGGACTCCCAGAAATACAGTGAGGCAATACTGAAGTGGAGCCACGGCGGCGACCATCCTCTCCTTTGCGTGCACCACTACTGCACAGTGCAGTAAATGCGGTCCCGTCGTAGGCCGCACTCGCCAGAGTTTTTCCAAGCGCAAATCCAAAGAGGTCTTCCGCAGTGAGTGGGTAAAGCGGCGACAGTACCCCTCGGCGCAGTACAGATGTGCTTGAGAGCATTGCGACCACATCGTTGTCAGCAGAGAGTGGTATACTTTCCGAATCTGAAAGGGTCACCGGGCGCGTAACGATAGAGCCGAAGACTGGCTCTATCGCCTCGGAATCTAAAGCGAGCTGTACACTTGCATGTGTGGGTACTTCCGCGGGAATTCCAAGCGAAAGCTCAGCGTCAGTACCGACCCCTGGCAACACGAAATCTAGTCCCGCATACCCCATAGGCACATAGGCCGCATGAGCACCAAGTGTTTCGACTGAGGCGACGATGGGTCCGTCGGCCAAAACTGTGCTTCCTGAAAGTACATTTTCAAACAACGCACTTTCACCCTTCTTTAAAATTTGCGGGCTCCCCTCTCCCACCGCGACGCGTGTGTGCTCGTCGAGTGCTATCACGTGGAGCATCATGTCTTTTTGGTTTCCCCCAAAGAGCATCCCGCGCACCGTCATCTCTTCTGTGCGGAAGGGTGCCGTGGCATTTGATGCGGGCACCGCGTTCGTATCACCGAAATATACATGGACACTCGTTGTAGCATTTTCTGTTTTTTCAGGAACACGAACCCACAAGAGGCCCTGCTGCGATGCGTAGTCAAACGATGCCAGCCAATACGGCAACTCCACTGTCTCCGTGCTGTCGGTGAGACGAATGTCCGCCCCGTCGGGACGCACGTGTGCCCAAAACTCATCTCCTGCGTCGTCGAGCGTAATGGGTACCGCAAACATTCCCTCGCTTGAAATGGTCTCGTCGTCAATCGAAACAGGGAGTTGATAATTCCACGAACCATCCCATCCTGCATCTACGAGCCCGTAAGCCCCAAGCGGAGTGACTGCCTCAATAGAAAAATCTCCGCGACCGTTCAGTGGCACCTCGATGTCTGCGCGGAAGTAGAGCGTCTGCCCAGGATTCACCAAGACAGAATCAAGGAGGTGCGCCGTCGCGGCATACGAAGAAGGAATTGCTCCCTCTGGGAGGTCGCTCAAGAGACGACTCATTGCATTTCCAAGCACACCAAGCTCGTCCGACAGAGGGCCTTGCTGCACTCCTCTTGGCTGCCAAAAGTCGCGATAGCTCACCCCCTCCGTGAGTCCGACCTGAAGCGATTCTTCAATGCAATTTGTGCGGTCGGTATTCAGACTATCGCAGCGGCGCACAAGATCATCTACTCCACACCGATACGTGCCGACAGTGCCACTCGCGGTCCATCCTGCATCACAAAAATATCCTATGTCGTCCACCTTTGGCTCGAGTGTCGCATGGGGGGCGTTGCGCACAAACTGCGCAATAGAGCGCACCGTCGCATCCTCTTCACTAAAATGAAATTGAAGCCGCACCTCCTGTGGTGCATCGCCGTCGTTGGTGACATTGAAATACGTTGAACCTGAGCCGAGCACGCGGTAGAGCGCCTTGTCGGTCTTCAATATTATTTTTGCATCAGCGTGCTCTTGGAAGTTCGTAAGAGTGATGCGTGCTCCGGATGGCGCGTCGAGCACATCGCGACGCACGCGACGGGCCTCCGCGTCCCTCGCAAAAAGTGTGCTATGAATATTTGCCCCTGAAAGGGAGAGCTCCTCGGGAGTCATGGCATCACTTGCAGTACTTGCGTATTGTACATTCACCCACAAACCGTCCACATAAAGCGCAGCGTCTGAGGCACTTGTGCGGTCGTACTCCAGAGCGATCTTGAGCTCAGCGAGGTCACCCCATGCCGCAAGCTGTGTGAGTGGGAACGAAAGGTATCCACCACGCTTTCCATTTGAAGCATCTCCCTCTACCGTAGCTTCACCGAGGAACTCCCAGCGGCCATTATGGTATGCGCGCACGAGCACACGGTCGTATTCCGAAGAGGAATACTCGCCGCGGTAAGCGAGAGACACCTCGAGCGTGGCCGCCGAGAATGTTTGGCCGTCGAGTGCACCACCGAGCCCAAATCCCTCGTACAGAAGTATGTGACAGAGTTTTCCCAATGTCGTGCAGAGTGCGACAGAATATGCGTCGGAGCTACTTGTGCTTTCCGTCAAGATCGCCGTCGAAGTCGCGTCTGCGGGGGTAGTGATTGTTGTCGTCGCTTCTGTGTCCACATCTGTACCCATGAGCGGCAGGAGGTTCATGGGTACCTCCGGCATATCGAGCGCAAGTGCGTGGGTGGGATAAAACAGAGGGGTAAGTCGCTCGAGCATTCCACGGAGTGCACTTGGTGATTCCACGGGGGCGAGGGGGGCCTCGCTCGATGGAACAGCGGTGGGTACAAGTGCGGGTATGGGCGAGGTCACTTCAGGTACGAGTACTTCCGTTGTGGGAGTTGTCGAAGCGGTCACGGAAACCTCCTGTGGTGTGGGAAAAGATTCTGTTTCCAAAGTTGAGGCGCTCTCGCTACTTGATGAAGCCACCTCGAGTGCTGTACCAAAAAAAACGTAAGCGGAATTTTCACGCGTAAAATCCGGAAGCTCCGCAGCACTCGAGAGGTCCTGACCAAGTGCCTGCTCCTTGTTTTCAAATCCATCAGCATTCACCGCACTCGGGAAAATATATACATTTTCCTCTTTCCCCGCGACCACAAAGCGGGCAAAAAACCAACCCAGAAAAAGAATAAACAGTGCACCAAAAAGGGCGCGCATTCCAAGAGAGATTGTGTGGCGGGGTCGAAATTGTGCTGCCACTATTTTCCCGAAAAAGGCCCGCACGGAAGACGAAAAAACGCTTCGTGCTCGAAAAAAGTAGTTTCGTAAATGGTCGTGCATAAAACAAATAGCCCTCCTCCAAAATGGATTGCTTATGTCATTTATTTTACCAAAAAAACACCAAAAATGGCTTAATTTATACTCAAAATCAACACACCAGAGAGGGTGGTAGCGTGGCTCAACAACAACAGATTTTTCACGCAATAAAAGTTTTCCACAGTTGAGTCCCCCAGACTACGTTGGGGCAGGTAGTGGACAGAGTGCATGTAAGGTGATAATAATATAAAAGATTTTTCTTTGAGCAGGGGTACTTTTATGAACTCAAAAATCTTAAGACGTGAGCGTGGGATAGACGCACTTGTCATGAGTTTTGTTTTGGGCGCGCTTACATTTTTGGTTACACGGATGACACTCCATCTTCTCGGGGATCTGTCACTGAAATACACCGCAAGAATGTCTGCTGCCATCTGGGCGCTTGCCATTGCGCTCAACCACTGTCTGATCTCTAAACTTCCCTACACGGGGCCTGCGCCTTTTGCTGTATCTGCAAACGCACTTCTTCTTTTATCTTTGCTTTATATTCAGCTTGCAATCGCGCCTGCTCAGCGGCTTGCGCTTCAGCC
>JAYUQK010000065.1:0-10186 GCA_043756785.1 Candidatus Lloydbacteria bacterium
CATACAAAGATGTCTTTTCTATTTCCTATGAATTTAAAGACCCAAAAACCTTTGATAATGATATCGTAGAGGCACTGGCTTCCGGCACAGGACCAGACATACTACTCCTCCCTGACGACCTTATTATTCGCCACTCAGACAAGATAGCAGTGATACCGTACACCTCGATATCACCAAGTCTTTTCAAGACCAGCTACATTCAAGCCGCGGAGATATACCTTCGTGATGACGGAGTGGTCGCTTTGCCTTTCGCTATTGACCCTATGGTCATGTATTGGAACAGAGACATATTCAACAACGCTTCCGTCACACTCCCACCCCTCTATTGGGACGAACTGCTCACCCTGACTCCAAAGCTTACTAAACGAGATCGGGGAACAAACGACCTTGTTCAGAGTGCTATCGCATTTGGGGAGTATGTCAACATCGCTCACGCAAAAGACGTCATCGCGCTATTGTTTTTGCAGGTCGGGAACACCATGGTCTCCTATAGGGATGGTAAGCCTGTCACAACCCTCTCCTCCCAAGCAGAGGGGGGAGAACTGGTGCCCAACCAAGATATCGTTTCCGCATTTCGTTTTTTTATGGACTTCTCAAACCCCACAAAAAATATCTATACATGGAATAGGGCGAAGAATAACTCGCTCAACGAATTCATTGACGGAAATCTCGCTATGCACTTAGATTTCGCGAGTTCGTACAGCACCATTATGCAGAAAAATCCTCACCTGAACTTCGCTACGGCAAACATGCCACAGCCTCGAGGGACTTCAGCGGAAGTCACCTTTGCTAGGGTGCACGGCCTCACTGTCCTTAAAAGCTCAAAGAACCAAGGAACTGCATTTGTTGCATTATCAAAACTTCTTTCAGACAACCAATCCGCACAGCAGTTCGCAGACGCCTTTAACCTGCCTCCCGTTCGTCGTGACTTACTCGAACAGAAACCCACTGACGAGGCGCTTTCAGTTTTTTATCACGCGGCTATTCGCGCACGGACATGGCTTGACCCAAAGCCCCTCGCTACTGACCGTGCCTTTCAATCTACTGTAGAGGGTGTTTCATCTGGCCGTGAAAATATCACTACGGCGATTGCAGGCCTGCAAGCCGAGCTCGCTGCCGCATTGGCACTGTATTAATTAACTTTTTAAAATTGATATGAAAAAAAATATCCTCGGAACACTCCTCGTCCTTGCTATTTTTCTGCCCGCAGCGGCTTTTGCGTCAATGCACCCACCACCGCCCCCAGCCCCATCCAGCATCATTCCCTGTGGCCTATATCAAGACTCCGCAAAGGTCACCACAGATCCTTGCGATTTTAATTACTTTGTGACATTAGCAAAAAACGTTATAGAGTTTCTCATCTTCAAGATTGCTGCACCCCTCGCCGCGCTTATGTTTGCCTATGCGGGATTCCTCTACATTACCAACAATGGTAACGAGGGACAGGTCAAGCAGGCGCATGACATATTTCTCTATGTTTTTGTGGGATTCGTTGTTTGCCTTGCAGCATGGCTTACTATTAACATGATTCTGAACTTCTTTGTGCTAGGAAGTTTTAATTTCCTCGTGTAACTCAACCCTATGACCTCGCTCCAAAAATATCTTTTATCCATTCTTTCTCTGTGTGTATTTGCCGCACCACTAACGCTCTTTGCTGCATATATAAATCCCATTGCCCTACCTGGTGTCGACAATATTCCAAGTCTATTACTCGCTCTTGTTGATCTCATTCTTTTACTTGGGGTACCCGTCCTTGTTATCTGCATCATTTACTCGGGATTTTTATTTGTCACGGCCGGAGGCAATGAGTCGCAGGTGCAGAAGGCCCGCTTTGTCTTCATGTGGACAATCATCGGTGCATTGGTGCTCTTTGGAGCAAAGGGGCTTGCGCTCGCTATCGAAGCGACGGTACTTGCCCTCAAGTAATATGAATTTTATGCCAACCAAGATATTCTCACTACTCGCAACCTTCTCTCTCACCATTCTGCCTATGTGGGCCCTGGCGGCACCATGGACACTGGGAAACCCAGTACCGAAGGCCGGTCTTACACTTGAAGATTTTATTTACTTATTGCTCGATATTTTGCTGCTTGTGGCACTCCCCGCGCTCGCAATAGGAATTCTCTATGGCGGCTTTCTCCTCGTCACCGCAGCGGGGAACGAAACTGAGGTCACCAAAGCCAAGCAGTGGATACTCTGGTCCTTGGTCGGGGGTATTATTATCCTTGGAGCAAAGGTTATTGCTGGTGTTGTGTTTGGGACGGCAAAACTTCTTTAATCTATATCGCACAAAAATATGAAATACATACTTATCGCCTCTCTTTTTTCCCCACTCTTAGTGCATGCCGTCACTGCCCCCGCGGACTTCAAAGAATTTGTGGAGCTGCTCCTTCAGGTCATACAAAATACGATAGCTATTTTCATGGCAGCAATTGTGGCGGGAATCCTCTATGCGGTAGTGTTGTATATGATCAACTCCGATAATGAAAAGAAGCGTGAGGAGATAAAGGGCTATCTCGTCTATGCAGTCATTGGTCTTTCCGTTATCATGGGTATATGGGGTATCATAGAAATATTCACCTCAACGCTTGGTTTCAGTTTTGGTATCCCACAACTTACCAAGCCAATATAACGAATTACCCCATGAAGCATATATTTTTTATTATCGCAGCCGTTATCCCAAGCCGCCTCCATGCCGCAGTTCCAGTGACGGACGTCCTCAGCCTCCAGCAGCTTATCTTTGATTTTTTCTCGAAACTCTCTACGTTTTTTTGGTCTGCCACCATCGCCTTTTTTGTTTTTGGTGTTGTGAAGTTTATCAAAAACTCAGATAACGAAGCTGAGCGTGAAAAGGGGAGGCTTTTTATCCTCTGGGCCATTATCGCCTTTGTTGTGCTTGTGTCACTCTGGGGGCTTGTAGCATTTTTTGCTGATACGCTCGGTATCACCACTGGTGGTACCCCTTCCTTTGTGAATAAAAACGGTGCAGCAATAGTACGATAACACAACTCGTTAGTCACGCCCCTTACGTGCCCATATTTTGGGGGCATTTACTTTTTTTGCTTTCCCTGTTATAATCGACTTCTCGAAAGATACGCACCTATGGCACGCACACACGACGAAGATGGGATCCGCCTCGACAAAGCACTTGTGGATCGAGGGCTTGTTCCTTCGCGCGCGCGCGCACAGTCATTAATTCGCAGCCGTGGAGTTAAGGTAAATGGAAAAATCGTCTCAGAAAAAGACTTTATCACGGATGAGGAGGCAGATATTATGTTGGTGACAGAAGATTTGCGCTGGGTGTCCCGCGGCGGGCTCAAGCTTGCCCACGCACTACAATTTTGGCATATTGACGTGAAAAACAAAGTAGCTCTCGACATTGGTGCATCAACGGGGGGGTTCACTGACGTACTGCTCGCACTTGGTGCAAAAAAAGTATACGCACTTGATGTAGGCCACGGCCAGCTGGCCCCCAAACTTCTCACCGATAAGCGTGTGGTAAACATGGAGGGTACACATATAAAAGACGTAGAGAAATCACTCTTTAAGGAAAAGATCGACCTTATTGTTGTTGATGTTTCTTTTATTTCACTCGAGAAAGTTCTCCCCAAAGTGAAAGAATTGATAAAAAAGAAGGGGGTCTTTGTCGCATTGATAAAACCACAATTTGAAGTGGGGAAAGAGCTCGTGGGCAAGGGGGTTATTACGGACCCCAAGCTTCACGCGAAGGTAGCCAACCGCATCGAGGCGGTCGTACACGAGCTCGGGTTCCACGTCGAGGGTGTCGTGGCCTCGCCCATACTTGGTGGTGACGGGAACAGAGAGTTTCTTATTTATGCACATATTGGGATTGCGGTCACGTAGCGTATAATGCCCCAAAGGGTAACCCCCCCCCAATATTATGATTACTTATTACCAAAAAACAGTCACCACAAAGCGACTGAAGGCTCTTGATGGATTTCGAATGGGTACTTGGGTGCACGTGGAGAACCCCACCACCGAAGACTTTGAGGTACTTGAGCGCACACTGCACATTGACGGGGGGCACCTCGTCGATGCCGTCGACCCATACGAGGTACCTCGAGTGGAAGAGGGGGGTGGTATTACCTACATTTTCACAAGAATACCCTATGAAGAGGATGGATTAATTCGCACTGCGCCCGTTCTTCTTGGTGTGGGGGACTCATTCGTCTTTACCGTGAGTCGGCGTAAACTAGATTTTTTTGACCGTTTTACGGACGGACGGATAGAGTTTAATACGACACAGAAAGTACGATTTTTGCTTTGCATATTGGCCGAAGTAGACGGCGCCTACGCACGTTTTATTACTCTCATCAACAAAGAAGTACGTAGACTCTCTGCGCGACTTTCTGGAACCATAGAAAACCGTGACATTATTCTTTTCGTCAATTTCGAAACTGTGCTCAACGACCTCCTTGATGCACTCGTGCCGACAAACGGCGCTCTCTCGAAGCTGCTTTCGGGAAAATTTCTTACGTTACGTGAGGAGGACAAAGAGCTTGCTGAAGACGTGTATCTCTCAAACGGGCAGCTGGTGGAGCTTTGTCGTTCGAACTTACGCGCCATTATGAACATTCGCAATGCATATTCGACCATTATGACCAACAACCTCAACCGCGTCATTAAGCTCCTTACTGCACTCACTATCATCTTCATGCTCCCCAATATCATCGTAGGAGCCTATGGGATGAATGTGACACTTCCTTTCGCAGCGTCACCTTCTGCATTTCTTTCCATCATCACTCTTACGACGGGGATTACGGTGGGGGCCCTCTATCTCTTTAAGCGAAAAGAGCTGCTCTAACTACCCCCCCCTCATTCTGCTTTGTACTTTGGGTAGGTTTCGATGAATTGCATAATGGCATTGTGGTCGTCGAGGATACGATAAAGCTTCAGGTCTTTCTTCTCTATTGCCGCGTGCTGCTGCAATAGCACCGATTCCATGAATTTTTGTAGTGGATTCCAAAAATCTGACCCGACAAGTATGATGGGCTTGGGGTGAAGCTTTTTTGTCTGTATCAGGGTGATTATCTCGAAGAATTCGTCGAGGGTACCGAATCCTCCAGGGAAAAAAATGTATGCCCCCGCAGAAAAAGACATCGTGGTTTTGCGAGAGAAAAAATAGAAAAAAGAAAGCGAATCCGTCACGTATGGGTTAATCACCTGCTCGTGGGGAAGTTCGATATTGAGCCCGACCGATGCACCCCCAGCCTCCATCGCACCACGATTCCCGGCCTCCATGATACCCGAACCACCACCGGTAATGACTGCATACCCGTGCTTTGCGAGTAGGTAGCCCAACGCGCGCGCGTCTTTGTAGTGAACATTACTCGGCTTAAATCGTGCTGAGCCGTAAATAGTAACTGATTTTTTATACTTCTTTATGAATTTTAAACCTCGGTCGAATTCACCAGCAATACGCGATGCGCGCTGGTTTTTTGCTCCGAGTGAGAGCTCTTCGATTGTGTGGGGATCTCTGTTTATTTTCGATTCAGGAATATTGATACAAACCAGCTCTCCATTTTTTGGAGTTACCTTTGGAAATTTTTGCGTATTTTGTTGTTGCATGAGATTTCATCATATCAGTTTCGGGCCACTTGTTCTAGTGTTCTAGTGTGCGCGACGCGTACGATAGCACTCCTCACTACTCTTTATCAAGGGCATGCTATAGTGTGCTCATGTTTAGAAGTCTTGGCCATATCGCATTACTGACGAGTATACCAGCGGCATTTCTCGTTTTATTCATGCACATAAGTGGAGAATCTCTTTTTGGGGTGGTACGACCTACTCTGGATAGTGCGGCAACAACGTCCACACAAAACCCCCCGAACGTAGACACATTACGTGGTACCACGACTACCCAAAATGTACCCAAAATTACAACCCCCAATAAGGTTGGTGAATCTAGTGCCGCGCCCCAAGCAAAACCCCCCATGCGTGCAGTGCCCTCAGTTAAGGTCACAGAAATAGCGACTGCACCCAAAGAAACACCACTTGACGTGGGTACCCCCTCGAACGTGGGGCTACTCAGCCAAGAGGGCATCTGGAGGCTCACGAATGTCGAGAGGCAAAAGGCGGGCTTACCCATACTCCAATTTAGCAAACGCCTCACAGACGTCGCAGAAGCAAAAGCGCTCGACATGAGAGCAAAACAATATTTCGCGCACGTTTCACCCTCGGGCGTAGACATCAAGCAGTTGTCTGAAATTTACGGATACCAATACCTTTCAATTGGAGAAAATCTTGCTCTTGGGAATTTTACTGGAAACGCAGATGTCGTTCTGGGCTGGATGAATTCCCCGGGGCATAGGGCAAACATATTAAACACGAAATTCACAGAGATTGGTATTTCGGCAATTGTGGGTAACTATGAGGGCGAAGAAGTCTGGTTCGCCGTACAAGAGTTTGGAAGACCCAGCACAGACTGCCCTAAACCCGACGCGCTCCTAGGACAAAAGATTACTATCTTCAACACACAGCTCGAAGCACTCGAGGTGTCTCTGCGCAACCTTGAAGCAGAAATTGCGCTCTTGCAAAACGAGTATTCACAACGGAGCGAGAAAACAAAAGACTACAATACGATTGTTACCCTCTATAACGACATTGCGACGAGAACAAAAGAGAATATTGGAGTATTCAATGCTCAAGTGCGCTCGTACGATATATGCGTCGGGGGTATATAGTGTGCAAGTACAGAAAAATTGCTAATCAGGCTATGTTTGATAGGATTACATGAGAAAAGTTTTTTATGAGGAGCGCCCATGCGGCAACCCATAGAAGTTATAGGGGTTCCATTTGCCCTTGGAGGAAGTAAGCCTGGACCCGCAAATGGCCCCGCGGCACTCATTGCACGCGGTCTCATGTTGCATCTCTCGGAGCTCTCTTTGGGAGTGAGGTACACTGACATCAGGGGGGTGAGTCCGTCAAGCAACATATTTTCTTCTGCCCCAGTGCATTCTCTGCCCACCTATTCAGAAAATGCAGTTCGTGAAGCAACAAGACTCGCAGGTGCACATGTCTTTGCTGCACACAGGCTCGGCCGCCTTCCCGTTGTTATTGGTGGGGACCACTCCGTCTCACTGGGGACACTCCCGCAGTTTCTTTACCCAGCATTTTCTTATCGACGAAAAGTGGGACTACTTTGGCTCGATGCGCACTACGACGCGCATACACCAAAAACGAGCCATTCACATTATGCAAATGGGTTCCCGTTTGCATCAGCGCTTGGACACGGGAATCCATCGCTCGGATGGTATCGAAATACACGCACGAGTAAGAAGAAAATACGTATGCGTTTTTTGCCACAACACACACTGCACATCGGTGCTGGGGGGAGTGATTGTGAGCCGGAGGAGGTTGTCCTACTTGCGAAGCTTGGGGTAAAAACCGTGACGATGGCCGACATAAGTCGCACCAGTATGTGGGTATGCATGAAGACACTCGCGACGTTCCTCGCCAGTGTGGATGATGTCATCTGTACGTTTGACCTCGATGTAATGCATCGCGACTTTGTACCGGGGGTATCTTTTCAGAGCCAGAGCGGACTACTTCCTTATCAGGCGCTTGTTATTGCGGAGGCGGTGGCACACAGTGGAAAACTCCGACAAATTGAAATCATGGAGTATAACCCAGACTTTGAGGAATATACGAGGGCTGGGTCTCCAAAAACTGCGGACTTCGTGTTTCGTCTTCTTGAGCAACTCTTGCGACAGAGCAAATAAAAATCCCCGTGCCATGGCACGGGGTTTTTTCTCATTCACTTGTGGTGAGAAAGCTCACCAACAGTTTTGGCAATGATCTCCACAGCGAGGTCGACCTCAGTTGAGGTAATCACCAGTGGGGGGGTAAAGCGTACTGTTTTCTGCGCGACCCCAGCCATGAGCCCATTTTCGAGTAATTTTGAGCAAACGACGTCAGGGGAAGCAAGTGCAGAGTCAAACTCCACGCCGATAAAAAGTCCTTTCCCACGCACTTCCTTTATGGCTGTACTTTTTAACATCCTCAGCCGCATGCTAAAGTAATTCCCCATATATAGTGAGTTGCGCACCAACGCATAGTTATCGCGACGTATGAGCTCGAGCGACTTCAGTGCGACAGCGCAGGGGAGTGCTGTGCCGCCGAAGGTACTTCCATGTGAGCCTGCGTCGAAGCAGTCCATGACGTCCTTCCGCGCAGCAAATGCAGAGACTGCTACATACTGCCCGAGTGCTTTTCCAAGCACTACACCGTCGGGGTGCACACCTGACCAATACGCGCCAAACAAGAGCCCCGTACGCCCAAGACCGGTTTGTATCTCATCAAAAATGAGTAGTACATTTTCCTTGGTGCAAAGCTCTCGAACGGCCTTTAGGTATCCCTGTGGGGGAAGCACTATGCCTCCTTCGCCTTGGATTGGTTCGACAATGAATGCAGCAGTGTTTGGGGTGATTGCGGCACGCAACGCCTCAATATCCCCGTACGGTACCTTGGCATACCCCTCGGGAAATGGGCCAAAATCTAACCGATATTTATCTGTTGCGGAAAGTCCGACTGCATTGAGTGTTCGGCCGTGAAAATTGCCATGCGCAGAAATAACGACCGCTTTGTTCTCGGGAACTCCCTTCTTGCGATACGCCCATCGACGTGCACCCTTGATAGCTGTATCGATAGCCTCAGCGCCCGTGTTCATGAGGATGACGCCATCTTGGCTCGTGAGGAAAGCTATCTCTTTGAGTAAGCGCGGTTGAGTGTCGTTGATGAACCGATTGGGCGCACTCGTCATTTTGGAGAGCTGCTTTAGCGCTGCAGCGATGAGCTCAATGTTTCCGTGGCCGCTGGCAATCGCGCTGTACGTGGCTATGCAGTCGAGATACTTTTTTCCTGCGGTGTCCCATACAAAGCAGCCTTCTGCGTGGTCGAGCACGAGTCCTTGTTCGCGGGAGTAGTGTTTGGCGCCAAAGGTATCCTGTAGATGTAATGCGGCTGCTTTGGTGAACGGAAAATCGTCATCACCAAACAGCGCTGCAAGGTCAGCATGTAGCTTGTCCAAGGTTTTTTTCACTCTCTTTGCGCGTGGGTCTGAAAGATACATAATCTTTCTCCTTTATATGGTCAAATAACACAAATCTCTCTCCTTGTTCTACCAGAGCTTTTGTGCTTTGACAATAGTGCACATTTGGAGTAGTTTTTAGCGTGGACATGTGTTTTTTGAAGGAGTGTTCAATGACATTACGTACGCGATTGACAAGAGAGTTTGGGAGTAAGGTATACCCCAACTCCAAAGACCCTGAAATCCTTGCGAAGATCGAAAATGGAATGCGGGAATTTGAAGTAGGGTATTTGGGGCAAACGTACCCTTGGATACTGGATGGCGAGTTCATCTATGCCTCAGCAGCAGGTTGTTTTGAAACTCGTGACCCCAATGACCCAAATGTAGTTATTGGTCGTTTCCCGAACTTTGATTCGTCGCACATGCGCCTTGAGTCGTACTTGCCGCGCATACGTGATGCAGGCAGTCAGTTTTTCAAAGATACGACGTGGCAACTGCGCATCCAATTACTGCTCAAAATTTCGGAAGTCGCCAAGCGGCGTTTCTGGCTTTTGTGTGCGAGTAAGGCGTATGAACAAGGACAGAGTCGTGGGGAGCAAATTGGAGAGACGGATGAAGTGGTCGACTTTCCACTCGCCACTGCGATGTATCTGGAAGAGTTGCACGCAGATAAACTACTTCCAACCCCAAGTTTTGCGGGTGAGGTGAATGGTCGCCGCTACCTTCCTCATGGTGTTTTCCTCGATATCGAGCCATTCAACTTCCCTGGGGCTATTCCTATGGATATGATGACGAAGGCACTTGCAATGGGCAACGCCGTCATCAGCAAACCGTCACCGAAGTCTGCACTCACTGGGTACCTCATATTTGAGACTGTGAAGATTGCTTTTGAGGAAATGGGTATCCCATGGCAGGGGGTCATTAATTTTGCCCCTGGTGGTGCGGACGTCGTCGATGCGATGCTTGTAGATCCCAACATTTCTGGCATATCGTTTACCGGAAGTACTTCCGTGCTCAACGAAGTAAAGGCAAAGCACGGCAAAATGCTACGTAACGGATGGGCGGGCGCAAAATCCCCACTCGTCATTGGCTCCGCAGAAACGAGTGGGGTAAATCCTTTTGTTGTCGCACGTGACG
>JAYUQK010000066.1:0-28668 GCA_043756785.1 Candidatus Lloydbacteria bacterium
TGACCCCGTTTTCGTTTTGGGGAAATAATGGATGCATCTCCATTATTTAGTAAAATATGCAGCGCGGGGTTGCGTTATAAAAAATTACAATATAACTAGCGATAACGTTTTATATTGTAATGGAATTAAATACAGAAATGGACTTTGGGTCTTTACAATCCATATGATTCATAAATTAATCGTGACTAGCCCCGTTTTCCGTTTTTCATGTAAAAACATAACGCATCAGCCGCTCCAAGGTGGAACCTTGGAGTTTTTCCAAGGGGTACCCTTGGATTTTATACAAAGACGGGCTTTGTATTTTTATAAGACTACAAATTTTAAACTATGTTGGGCACAGTCCTCAGTTTCTATGCGAAGCAGAACTCCAGAGAGTGGGTTATTCGTGGGGCAGTACGCAAGGGTTCTTTTATTTGAAAAAAGCTATTTGTTCACGCTAATTTCCCCTATTGACCTTGGGCTCCTTTGACCATCGTTGCATAGTTCCTAATCTGTGGAGCAAGATATTCAAGCACAGAGTCTTTCACTCCCGCACTCCGTGCTTCTTCCAAAAGTCGTATCGTGTTTTGCAAAAGATGTGGCACCATGACACCCCCGACTGACTCACGCTCAAGATTGCGTACTGCGAGATGCAACTTTTTCAAACAAAAGAATCCCTCTTCAATTCGCTTCAACTGGGGAATCATCTCTTTGGCAAACTCGGGCGAAAGGCCGATACACCGCTCAAGGATGCTGCGTAGTTCGTTAATTTCTACGGCAATTGCCGTACGATCTTCGTCACTTGCTTGCGGATCAAATGCATTGGTGTTGAGATCGATATATCGATTCATAAACTCTTCCAATTGAGGTGTGTCCACTTCCCTGAATTCGCTTGAGTCAGGGATATCTGCATTCAATATTTGTGGAATATGTTCTTCGTTCATTTTGTTCTCATAACAGTAGCAAATAGAACCAACGAGTCAATTATTGGACTTCGCGTAAAGTTGCAAATTTGGACTTTATCCAAGGGTACCCCTTGGATTTTGCACAAAGATGGACTTGTATTATTTACAGACCACACAAACAAGGAATCAGCGGGGCTCCCCGTTTCTGTGGTGACTCCAAGGTATTGAAATGTTACGCGGGGTTGACAAAGTGAAACATGCGTGTAGGTTTAAATTAGAAACCATTTTATTGTTTTACTGGAGAACCTCATGCTGGCTCGTCTAACTATGCCTAAAAAAATATGGCTTACGATGGGAGTTGCTTTGATCGTCGGGATCGCATGCTACTTCTTCCTACCCACGACACCGAAAGTGCGTCTGGTCACGCCCTCCATTCAGCCGTATCTCGCAGAAGATGCGATGCGCGACTACATGAAACGTGTGCACCCAAGCGTCCTGATTGATGAAGTCAACTGCGAATTGACGGCGAGTAAGGGTGGGCTCGTCATGTGTCGCGCTGAGGGAAGTAACCGAGGGGATGGTCGGGTGGATGTCATCATTGCACTGTGTAAAGACCTTGGGACTCCCACCGACCAGTGTGGATAAATTTGTATCTTGAGATCAATCACGGCCCCCAAGGGTCGTGATTTCTTCTTGATGCCCCTTTTACATAACACCGCCTTACGACTTTCGGTGATGAAAAAATCGAAGTGCGCCAAATTTAGAAGTTTTGGTTTAACGTTCAGCATCCAAAGGCAGCCCTTGGAGTTTTTCCAAGGGGTACCCTTGGATTTTGCACAAAGACGGGCTTTGGTTTTTACAAGACCACGCAGAATGAAAATAAACAGTGCCTGACACCGTTTCTCCTTGTCTTCCATAATCTATCCATCTTACCACTCCCCCACATCAACCAAAACCACGCAACACGAAATAGAAATAAACTGTACTTACCCCCGTTTTCGTTTTCTGCTTACATAGAAGAGTGGGGAAGATTTTTTGAGATTTCTTTGTGCTCGTTTATGTCTTTGGGCATATAGTTACTCATTCGAAGAAAATGCCCAACGGCTGAAATGAAATTATAGTCTTTAGCATATTTTATAAATTTTTTATTAGTCTCCATTAATTCTTGTGCCTTAAGCAACTCGTTAAAACTATCCAACCCTCTCTTAATGTCTTTGGGGTCAATTGAGTCTTGAACTATTTCAGTCATTTTTTTATACAGTGCCTCTAGAATTGGCAACGTGTCCTCTATTTGTTTGGCATGCGCCAACAATCTTGTTTTTTCTTTTTTTGAAAAAATATATATCAAAATAGCGATTGGGGCTGCTCCTCCAACTACAACAAAAAATGAGGAAATAAGGGGTGTGAATATATTATTAATTATAAATGCCATGTGATTATTTTGGCCTATTTAGGCTTTCATTTTTATTTTGACAGGTATTTATTGAAAGGATAAAGGAGACCATCGGTTAGGGGCATTTTGGATAACTCTTTATCGAGCATGTCTGAAGAATCTCTTCCGAGTTGCCCGCCAGAAACATAGTACAAAAATGTTTCAAAAGCTTCCTGCTGTCTCATCTGATTTAATAATTCTTCAGCTCCTGTTTCCGCTCTATCCTTTCTATAACTATCCAGAATTTCACTAGTGAATAAGTCTTTTACTTGACTTATTTCTGCACTACTAGAATACGAATTGTCTTCAGAATTAAATCTCTCGCTTCTGCGAATTACTCCGATACATGAATTTAATACTGGACTGTAGACCACACTTGTCTCGGTTCTAACAGACACACCTTTGCCAACCATATCCAGCATTTTTTCATCCTCGGAAAACTGACTAAACATTTTATGGCACCTCTCCTTTGTTTCTAGCGGAATAGTCGAAAATGTGGGCCTAAACTTTTTAATGCTATCCGTTTTTGACTGATGCGAACTGACATCAACCTGCGAGGAAGTGGAAAAGTCATTCAGAAAATACGCGGCGAGACCGAGCAGAGCGACCACGATTATCCCAAGCTTAAACCAGTTTTCTTGTAGCCATTTCATGCTCACATGATATCACGCAGACACATAACCTACTCGCAATTATATATATTCCATTTACATTATTTGATTTTATTGAATAATTCAAAATTTAGTGGCTCAAACAAAGGAACCTGTTGATAAACCAATCTGAACATGTAGTTTCCGATATATACTCTACCCATAAACACAAAACCCCTTTACCAAAGTAAAGGAGCTCGTGAGAATTCAGAAAGCCGCTACTAGTTGCAACTTAGGCGGTTTTCTTTTTTCTAGAAGTACCATCGGTGGACTCCCAGCAAATCGGTCTTCCATCCGGTCTGCGGTACTTAACTCCGTTCCGGAGTGTAATCCACATGCGGCAAATTTTTGCCATACATCCTATTTTTCGCATGGGTGCGGTCGCGATCGGGGTTTCGGCAACAATTAACTCCTAACGCCCCCTGAACAATAACTGAAATTTCCGTTACTGATTGAGAGAAATTAGCCCAAAATTTTCAATGTGAAATTTAAAGTCAGTTTGGGATGCAATACGAAGTCATGGACAGAGGCGATGCTTGAGAAGCTGTATGAGCTATACTGCTTCCAAACTCGCCGAAGGAATGACGAGTAGTGCGCTCAAAATGACTTTAAATCTCACAGACGCCAGAGACGCAGGCAAGTTCTTTGGCCCCTTGTGTTTCGTCGATCTTCTCGTAAGAAACAATCTTGCTGAAGTCTATCCCCTCCCAGCGTTTCATGAGCTCGGTGTAGTGTGCCTCAGTAGTGGCCTCGTAGGGGGCGAGCTGGTACACAAAGTCGTTACGAGGAAGGAATGAGAGGCCTCCAACCAGATCCCAGTTTTCGTAGACCCAACTTGCGACACCAAGCCACTCGTTCTCCCCTATTGAAACAGTGACGGAAGGATTGTGCTCGGTATAGTTTTCCTTGATGAGCTTCCAGTGTGCGAGCTGCTCGAGGGCCGTGACGTCGTCCTTGAACACCGAGCCTTTGGGGGCCTTTACGGGGAAGTCGACGACGTAGGTGACGGCACTCTCTGCACTCTGGCCCACCTCAGGGTTAAACGGTATCCCCTGATCGCGAAGCATCTTGAAGAGTGCGTCGGTCGCAGAAATGCGGACACGGCGGATGTAGAAAGGTGCATGGCGAGGATGCATACCTGAGGACGCATCGACGAGTTGCGAGACGGTGCCCGAGGGCTTCACTGCAGTGATCGATGTCGACGCATTGATACCAAACTTCTTGGCATACGCTTTATTCACCGCAATAGCTTCGTCACGGAGGTCTCGTAGGAGCTTTGCATCGTGGGCGAGCTCGGCGTTGTCCCACTGCCCTGTGATGGAAACTCCAAGAAGGCGCTCGTCTTCACAATTCTTCTTCCACTCCTTTGAGAGATATTTGAAGTTGGTGAGTGTGCTTTGGTATGTGCCAAGAATGGTGGCGAGGCGCATCTTGCGCATAAGGCTCGCCTTCGTGTCGTCCGCACGGATCACTATCTCGGTGAGGTTGCAAAACTGCTTGGACTTCAAAATTATTTCTCCGCAAGGGTTTGTCCCACATGTGTCGATGTCTTTCATGAATATCTTCTTGCGACGTTCAGGCATCTGCAGTGGGAGTGAGCCGCGGTTGAAAATACCACGCTCGCCAGAGCCCGACTTCATCAGTGAAATCCATTCGTCCATGAACTCCGCAGCAGAAGGCTTGTGTGTGTAGACGGCAGAGTTGTTGGACATCATGCGCTGCGGCTCGGTGATGTAAAACTGCCCGTCTTTTGCATGGCGCATATCGTAGTCGTCGAGGTCGGAGAGCGAGATGAGGGCCGAGCGGCGCACACCTCCTGAGACCACCACTTCCCCTATTTTACACACGAGGTCGTGCACATCGACGTTGGAGAGGCGCTTGCCTTGGCGCCTCAATATCTTCTCGCGTGCGAAGTCGATGAGGTTGCGCAGGGGCTCTGGGCCTGAGGACTTGCCGCCCATCGTCATGAGGCGTGCTCCTGCGGGGCGTAGCTGTGCGTAGTCAAACTTAATGTCCTCACCCGAAAACCACGTCTCGAGGCCATACACAAATGCATCAGCCCAGCCTTCTTTGCTATCCCCCACCACGTGTGTCTTCGCCATCTTGCCGCTTTGCTTTTTGATCTGAGGCAGCTGCTGCACGGTGTGGCTCTCTACGGAGAATCCCACACCTGTACCACACATCGAGAGATACATTATTTCTCCAAAGTCGCGGAGCTTCGACGGCGCAATGAAGGAGCAGTTGTACCCCGTCACATTCGTCTTCCTCGCCGCGCTCCCTGCGGCCCACATCAGGCGCATCGAGGGCATCACCTCTTGCTTTAGTATCCCCTCGCGCACCTCGTCGTACTCTTTTTCGGACAATTTTTTCTGCAAGTTTTCGCGCATGAAAGATATATATCGGTCCACCGTTTCTACCCATGTCTCGCGGCGCTGCTCGTTGTCTATCCAGCGTGAATACGAGCGATAGTACACAAACTCCGCGAGCGGATTTTTGAAATATTGCTTGCTTTCGCGTGCGAGCTCTTTGACAGCCTCGGGGACCACTCCTGCAATCTCGCGGATCTTTTTGTGTTCCTCACGGTATAAAATATAGCCCTTTGCGGTCTTTGCAAAGTCTTTGAAAATAAGCTCCATCTCGACGGTGTCCTGCACGTCTTCGACGGTGGGGATGTAGTCTTTACGACCTCGGAGTGACTGCTCGAGGGCGAGCACGACCCCCTTTGTAACATGCTCGGCACCCTCCTCAGATCCCTCCTCGCAGGCGATCATCGCGCGGAATATTGCGCTCTTTACGCGCTCACGGTCAAACGGGGTGACCGTACCGTCGCGCTTCTGTACTTCTTTTAATAGGTGCCCCTTCTTTGAGATGGACTTCTTGGCTACTGCCTTGCGTGTGGGCGCGTTGGACATATGTGGGTAAATAGAGGAACGATGAATAAAATGAAAAATCCCACCAAAACACAAGCGATACCATGAGTTTTGGTGGGGGTGCTCTTGTGACAACGAACACCTCAATTTAGGTACGATTTACATAAATTGAGGTGCTTGATAAACGTATTGTATCGCCACCCATGAGACTTTTCCTAATGGGGATAACTTATGAGAAATACGAGGATTTTGCTAGAGGGTCACTTGCCGCAGTGGGTGCCGATGGTCGCCAAGTCCCCCGCAGTGATACCGCGGGATGAGACGCTACCTGCGCTCATCTCGAGGGCGTAATGCATTTCTTCCGGGGATTCGTAAGATTGCGGGTACGAGTCAGGCTGTACGTTTTCAAAAAAGGAATGTACGCGCAAATTGCGGTCAAGCCAAATGATGTCTATCGGGAAAAGCATATCTTTCATCCAAAAACTCCGTTTTGCGGGGGTGTCAAATTGAAAAAGCATTCCCTCGTCTGGATTGAGTGGAAGATGCCCCGACAAACCTTTTGCATGCTCCTTTGCGGTGGTGAGTGTGGTAATGGTGATATCTCCCCGAAGGTGCATCAGGTGCGGGCGAGAAACACAATCTTGTGGAGGAGCAACCTTGAGCACGAGAGCGCCAAAGGGGAGGGCGGCGGCAAAAAAAGACAATGTGAGCAAAAACAGATTCTTTTGCATATACGCAATCATTACCCTAGCGTGACGCATCTCGCTCTACTTTGCAAATACAAAAAACCGCTATTCACTTAAATAGCGGTCCCTACTGTTAGACTTTCTGGAAAATTTGATTGACGAAAAAGTCTTTTTTGACTTGCCCTGCCATTTCAAGGTCAGAGAATGACTCATGGAGGAGCACGAGCCCCACATCTGCTGCGGACTTCACGATTTGCTCCTTGGTTGGACGAGAGAAATACTTGATCTCCCCTGTCCGAGAATAGCGCAAATTGTTGTACGGAAGACCTGACGCGTTGTGCGCATAGGACACACCGAAGATCCCTTGTAGTCCTAGAACATACGCAACTCCACCAAGTGCTGAGCGAATGAGTGGCTCTGGGGTATGCATAAACAATGCAGCGGACGACCACACTCCGTCAAATACACGTGCCATGTGAGTACTTTCCCACAGCATATGCATGTCATCTTGAGTTGCGCGAAACTCAACAGGCAAAAACCCGTTATCTTTAGGAGTGAAGCCACATCGCCCTACTAACGCATCGGCAGCGCGAAGCATAGAGATTGAAGCATCAATACCACATACATCAAATGAGCCTCGCGGCATGCCGAAACGCTCCAATGCTGTTTTGCCATCTTTGAGACGATGCATAAATTTCTTACGAAGCTCGGCATCCTGTAATGCCATAAATACTGCATCTCGACCGGAACCACAACCCACATCGAGTATGTGTGCATCGCCGGTAAAGTAATTCATGAATGTCAGCAATGCATCTGGAATGTTATCGTGCTCAGTGTTACCTGCATATGCTTGTGCCGTTTCTTCATAGACCACATTCGTGTGAGCAATGATGTCGTCAGGCGGAAGACTCGCACGCACCTCATCACTAATGCGATCAAGCACTCCCTGAATCTCCTGAGGTGAGCAGCCCATTCCTCGCACGAATACATAGAAAGTATTGCGCAGAAGTGCCATCTCTAACTTTGTTTTTGCTCTCATTTGTTGCTCCAGTGGGATGAACTTCTATGTCAAAACTAGCATGCACTCTGATGCGCGACAAGCACAAAATGGCCTCCGCTCAAACCTTCAAAATATCCTTAATATTTTGAACGCAATTCAATTTTTTCGCGGCGGAAGTGTTTAGGAAGTTGTATGAGCCATACTACTTCCAAACCATTCGGCGATGAAAAAATTGAAGTGCGTCAAAATTTCAAGGATAGTTACTTAAAGTATGCACCGAGGACGTACTGTTCGAGCATGCGTTGCGTGTTGAAAAATGAGCCGTTTATCGCGATGGCGCTCCGCATCATTTTTATCCACGAATGCTTGTCCCCTTCAAATTTAGGGATGATGACGTATTCGAGCTTGGTGTAGAGGTCCTCCAGATCGACGCCATCAACATTCCCCCCATTGTCCGTCGATGTACTCTCTGGGTGCGGGCCTATAGCCCAGCCAGTAACCCCTTCGATGTGCCCCTCGAGCCACCACCCATCGAGCGTGGAGAAATGCGGCACCCCATTCATGGCGGCCTTCATCCCCGATGTTCCTGACGCCTCAAGCGGGCGTGCGGGGGTATTGAGCCACAGGTCTACTCCGGCCACCAAAAGCTTTGCGAGCGCCATGTCATAGTTGGGAAGATAAATACATTTTACCTTTGAGTCGCGCAGTGCACGCATCTGCCGAATGATCTCTTGCATCCGTAACTTTTCTTCGCGATCATGTGGGTGTGCCTTGCCTGCGTAGACGATTTGAATGCCACCACATTTCTCGGCAATGCGTTTCAGGCGTTCGACATCGTGAAAGAGCAGGTTCGCACGCTTGTATCCCGTCGCGCGACGCGCAAAGCCGATGGTCAGTACGTGGGGATCGAAAGTGATACTCGGGTCTGCCTCATGCACATATGCACACAAGCGCATTTTCATTGCTTGGTGGGCCTCCCAAAGCTCTTCGGCGGGAATGACGAGCGCATAACGTAAGTTGTATGCATCAGTACGCCATCCGGAAATGTATTTATCGTACAAAAGGGCAACAGGCTCACTCACCCACTCACGCGCATGCACACCATTGGTAATGGCCTCAATGGCGTATCCTGGGAAAAGTTCACGGGAAATTTCGCCGTGTTTCTTTGCTACCCCATTACAAAACCCAGAAAAGTTAAGACCGAGGTGGGTCATGTTGAGCATACCGTCAGTAAAAACCAAATCACTGATCTCCTCGGGTATGTAAGTGTCGCCAAAAAGTGCGCGTACGAGCGCTCCGTCGAATGCGTCATGCCCCACCGCTACCGGTGTGTGGGTAGTAAACACACTGCGGCTGCGGACCTCCTGGACGGGGTCGTCGCATGCCTGATACTGGCGATAGAGCTCGAGTGTGAGGAGTGCCGAGTGGCCCTCATTCATATGAAACTTTTGCACATTTGTCGCACCGAGCTTCTCGAGCATGCGGACACCGCCTATACCGAGCACTGCTTCCTGAAGGAGCCTCATGCGCTTGTCGCCTGCGTATAATGTCGCAGTGATACCTTTATCCTCAATGCTGTTGCCTTCGACATCGGTATCAAGAAAAATGATAGGATTCACGTGCCCACTCACACCCACCATCTTGTAGAGCCACGCGCGAATACGTATCGTCCTCCCTTCGAGCAGTACTTCCACCTGAGACGGCAGCAGGATGAGTGTGTGCATCGGGTCCCACACTTCGTCCTCCTCCACTTGCCAACCTGAGTCGTCAAAGTGTTGCTTGAAATACCCCTTGCGATACAAGAGTGTGATGCCAATAGTCTCCTGCTTGAGGTCAGCCGCGGACCGCAGGGTGTCCCCCGCGAGGATGCCGAGCCCACCTGAGTATGTGGGAATCGTGGGTGTCGCAGCAATCTCCATACAAAAATACGCGATGGAAAGTGCGCTGAAAGATATACCCTCCATAACGATGGGTTTTTTGGGAACGACCAAGTGCATTGGAACGAGTGCCTCGGCCTGCTGACTCATGATGGGTGACGTGGTTTGCGGTGGAGCGATTACTGCGGGCGCAAAATCTCGTGCGGCCGCGGGTGCCTCCTCGGCGAGGGTGTCTTTAATGGCCTCTTTATCCTCATGGGTCTGGCTGATCAATATCTTGCTCCAGCGACTGAGTGTGTGTCCACCTGCGGGGTGGGGCGTGTGCAGAACTTGCTTTTGTGTACGCGCCACATCGTGTGCATGTGTGTGTAAGTGCGCACGCACTTTTTTGTGGGTGTGCGTGTCCGCGGCACGCTTTGGTGTGCGTACGTGAATAGCAATTTTGCGAGGTTGGTTATCCATATTGTGTGATGGTGAAGAGCGGGGCGCCTCCCTGAAACGCGTTGATACATTGTATCAACCAATGCACGTTCGGTATCATATATTCGTGGATAACATGTGCACAAGGAGAAAAAATATAAAAAACCAAACCGACACAATTGTGTCGGTAATTAAGTCCCCACAGGGCTTCCAAAGAAAGAGAGGAATCATGGCTGACTCTCCCTGCTACTCATTCTAGTGACAAAAAACATTCTCGCAAGGGAAAAATGTGGATAGCGACAACCAGCACACATACTTTGACACCCTCGCAAAAGATGATGAGCAAAGAAAAACCCCACGACGGGTGGGGTCGCGGGGGTGTACGTCAGGGATCACTGTCTCCTGGCTCTTCCGAGGGTGCCACCTGTTGTGTGGGGAAAAGTTGAAGGATTTTACCACGGACGACTTCGGTGGGCTCACTTGGTGCGTCGTCTTCAAAAAGCTCTGCAGTAAGCATGTCGGAAATAAACTGCGGGTACAGAACTGCTGCCATCGCCCAAGGATACACCTGCTCGCCACCAATCCTCCATATTCCAGTTTTGGGGTTATAAAAGAGCGTCATAAGTGTCTGTCGTACGACACCCACTGCTTCGCTTTTTGTTTGTGCGGGGATGGGAAACTCCAAGAGCTGCACCTCAGTGGTGAGGTGCGGCACGCTTACCCACACCACGACAGAAAACCAACGCGGGTCGAGCTTCTTTGGGGGTATCGTCTTTTTGGCCATCAACTGTCCTTCTGAAAAGAATACTCACCCCACTCTAGCCAAGCACTACACATTCGTCAATGATGCGGTAGTGCATTTATGCGCGCAGTCCGCGGCCTGTTTTAAATAGCCAATAGTTTACACAGAGAAGGAGGATAATGAGCATAGAGAGAATGGCAGCGGAGAGGGGTACGCTCGTGTCGCTCACACCGAGTAGTCCGTAGCGAAAACCATTCACCATATACAAAATGGGGTTGGCCAGCGAAACGCTTTGCCAGAAGGGTGGCAGTACGTCAATGGAATAAAATACCCCACCGAGGTACGTGAGTGGTGTGAGCACGAAGGTGGGGAAAATAGACACGCTGTCGAATGAATTTGCAAACACTCCGTTGATCAACCCCGCCAAAGAAAAAAGGACTGCGGTAAGGAGGATGAACAGGAGCGTGATTGCAATAGAGTGTATCGTAATCGTAGTAAAAAACAGTGCGACACCCAAAATGAGTGTCGCCGTCACAAGGCCGCGAAGTATTCCACTTGAAATATGACCCAATACAATAATAAGGTATGGGGTGGGCGACACGAGTAGCTCCTCGACGGTCTTCATGAATTTCGCAGAATAAAACGAGAATGCGGTATTCATAAAAGAGCTCGTAATCACCGACATCATGATGAGTCCAGGGACGATAAACTGCATATAGGAAAAACCGTGGACCGAAGCAATCTGACTTCCGACAAACTTTCCAAATATGAGGAAGTAGAGTGCGCTCGTGACTACGGGTGGGAGGAGCGTCTGTGTCCAGATACGAAAAAGCCGCACGAGCTCCTTGCGCACAATCGTATAGTAGCTAATCCAAATACCGTATGGTTCCATATATTATTTGCTGGTTTGGCTCATAAAGAACTCCTCGAGCCGGTTGGTCTTATTTTTCAAACTCTTTACCGTGAGGCCGATCTGGTTTAAGTCACGTACTGCGTCGTTGATGGAAAGCTTCGGGGTAATGACTAATTCAAGTGTGGCACCTTCTTCTGATTTTGGCCGATAGCGTGCGAGGGACTGGATCATTGCTTGGTCTGGGATGCGGTCGAGCTCGAAGACAAAAGTCTCTTCTTCCATATTTGCCAGCAAAGTTTTTATAGTACCTTTTGCCACAATCTCGCCCTTGTTGATGATTGCGACATTTTTGCATAGCTGCTCTGCCTCTTCGAGGTAGTGGGTCGTGAGAATAATCGTTGTTCCATTTCTGTTCAGCTCGGTGAGGAATTCCCACATGCCGCGGCGAAGCTCGATGTCGACACCGGCAGTAGGCTCATCGAGAATGAGTAACTTTGGCTGATGCACGAGTCCACGCGCAATCATGAGTCGACGCTTCATCCCCCCTGACAGTGTCATCGACTTTGCATCGAGCTTGTCCCCTAGTCCGAGCTTCGTGAGATACTCTTTCGCGCGCAGGAGTGCGACTGTGCGTGGTATTCCATAATAGCCAGCCTGATTTACCACAATGTCGAGCACTTTATCAAAAATACCAAAGTTAAATTCTTGCGGGACTACACCCACGTGGAGCTTCGCCTTAGGAGCATTATCGTCAATCGAAAGCCCCTCAATCATGACGCTACCGCTACTCTTGTTTACCAGACCTGTGACGATGTTGATGATCGTCGTCTTTCCTGCGCCATTGGGACCTAAAAGTGCAAAAAAGTCACCCTGAGCAACGGTCAGTTCGATACCACGAAGTGCCTCTACTCCGGTAGCGTATGTTTTTGTGAGATTCCTTATTTCAAGCGCATTTGGCATGTTGTACGTTTTGGTTCGCGCATAAATCTCTTTTTGCGATTATATCATAGAAAAATGAGCGCTAAGTGAGTTTTTCTAGGACTACTTCTTTGGAAACCAAGGCAAAAATGAGTTTGTTTTGGCTGCATATGCGGGCCAATCTGGATGCTGTGACATTTTTGCCTCAAGTAGTGGGATCCCTGAAACTTTCAGGAGTAAAAAAGTAATCAGGAGCGGACTCACGAGTCCGAGGGTCCACCACTGATTCCCCATGGAGTATGTCGCGAGAAATATTCCCCACCACATTGTCGACTCGCCAAAATAATTTGGGTGGCGCGTGTATGTCCAAAGTCCAGTGGTCATCAGTTTCCCCTTACTTTCTGGGGTTTTCAAAAATTGATCGAGCTGTCGATCTCCAACTGTTTCGAAGAAAAAACCAACAAGCCAAATGCATACTCCCACGTACAGTAGGGGTGAGTTCGTACTACCTAGGCCGCCCGCGTTGACCAAGAGTAGGATGGGGAGCGCAATGAGGTAAATAATAAATCCTTGGAGTATAAAAATTTGCATGTAGCTCCGCAGGTAAAACCATTTCCATTCTCCGCGCCATTTTGCGTAGCGAAAGTCTTCAGGCTTCCCTTTATTTTTTAAATAGATTCGTAGCGCAAGTCGTGCACCCCAACAGGTCACGAGTGTGGCAAGTGTGAGGAGTGTGAGTGATCCAGAATAACTGAGTGGGTTGGGACTAAAGTAGAGTCCTGCATATACCACGACGATGAAGCCCACTCCATAACCGATATCCGCAATGCTATTGTCTTTTTTGAGTAGCGCGATAACAAAAAGTGTCGTCATGTACACCCACAATATGAGGGCCGAGAGCACAAAGGGGTTCAGGAGGAAGTCACTCATGCTATGCAATCCACCGTGCGATAAAGAAGCTCACCGTTGCCACAGACGCAGAGAGCACCGTCCCCCATAGTGTGTCGACGACCGCGATGGTAAGTGGCCAGTCTTTGAGCGTCGAGTAGTTGGTAAGGTCGTACGTCATGTAGGTAAAGAATCCAAAAAGTGCGCCGAGGAAAAGTGCCCTTGTCCACTCCCCCGATGCGTACGCAGGAAGTACTGCGTAGTAAATAATGCCAACAATAAAGAGGAGATAAAAGAGGATTGCAGCCCACCAGACGATGTCGGTACGCATCAGAAAGCCAATCTGACTTTTATAAAAATTTCGTGCGATGAGTCCAAGCCATGTCATGTCTATGGCGAAAAAAACAGGAACAGTGAGTAGGTAGAGAATAATGATTTTTGTCGTAGTCATAATTTATGAAAAATGAGTAATGCCTTCTTTTTTGAGTAAAGCGAGTTTCTTTTTTATGCCACCCACACCTGAATATCCCCCCAATCCCCCGTCGGAGCGCACCACGCGATGACATGGAATGGTGACGAGCATTTTGTTGGCACCGACTGCGTTTGCGACCGCGCGGATCGCCCGTGGCTCCCCCACCCTTTGTGCGAGCACTTTGTAAGTAATGGTTTGCCCCTTCGGAACCCTCAGTAGCTCACCCCAAACCTTTTGCTGAAAGGGCGTTCCATCAGGAATTTGTATTTTCATTATTTTATTATACATCCAAATTATGCTGTTTTCAAAAGAATTATTAAATGAGTACTGGTCGATACTCATTTAATAATTCTTTTGAGCACCAGGTAGCACAGAAGAATCTCGATATGCTCTAACTGATTTCAAACTGCTGCTTCAACCATCCGTCGTTCTCAATTTTTTCTACAACCACATAAAGGACTTCTCGCCCAAGCTTAAAATCAGACTTGAGTAAAATAACGAGTGCTTCACAGTCGTATGGATACACCCAAACGCTGTGCTGGAGTTTTGCGAACCCAAAATCGCTTAATATTCTTTGCAGTTGAATTCTGAGACCCTTGCGTTCTTCGGGGATATCGTAGATCACCATGCGCCATCGTTTGTCCCAGCGTCGATGCACTCGGGCATCGGGGCTTCGCGCCACCATGCGGGCAAGCTCGTGCTTCCCCTCTTCGGTGAGTTGTACGTGTTTCTTTCCATTCTTCATTATAAATTCGAGATGTCCTTTCGCGACCAACTTTTGAAACGCTGGGGCAAAGAGATATTTTGGGCTCATGCGTCGCGCCTTACCCGCATCAAACATTTTGATGACCTGAAGCGCATTTGGCGCAAGAACGGCGACACTCAAAATGCCAGCAACAGCGACGGTGTGGAGTAGTGCGTGTCGAATATTGGTATTTCTGCGCACAATGCGCGCATCTTCTTCCGTTTTTTTCTTTCTTGGGTGAATTTTTTTAATCACATTCAAAGCATACATCATCTTCCACAATTATGAAACATGTATCGACCGATACATGTTTCATAATTGTGAGGAAAAGAAAAAACGCCGGTCCTCGTGGAGCGGCGTTTGGCTTCTGGATTTGTGAAGGGATTACTTCTTCTTGGGTGCGGGAGTGAGCGGCACTGCTGGTGCGGCAAGTGTTTCGTACTTTGTCCACACTGTCGGCGCGTCTGCTTTTACCTCTTTCCACTTCGGGTGGTAGCTTCCATCCACAAAATTGTCGATGTTGTCCACAATACACTGCTTCAAGGCTGAGAGCTCGGCCTTGATGGCGGGGCTACGAATGTTGCGCGTGACCATGTAGGACTGTGCGGCGATCGTGCTCACTGATGCGTTCATGTTGGCGTAGTTGAGCTTCGCCGGAACATAAAAGCTCATCTTGGAACCCGCAGCGCCGCTGATATCGAGCAAGCGATATGCTGGTGTCAGCGTCTTCGCAAAACCGAGCGGCTGACCACCGACCGCAAGAATCACATCGATCTCACCCTTGTCGAGTGCGGCCTTTGCGGCAACATCAGGGTTGTCCATCGTGAACGGCACGATGTTCATGCCAATGCTGCCAAAGATATTCATTGCGGAGGCGGTAGTGATACTGCCACCCCAAGCCCCAACCTTCATGTCTTTCAGGTCTTCGAGCTTGGTGACCGCGATGGTCTTACCACCGATGTTGAAGCTGCCGAGCGAGAGTCCGCCAGACGTTTTTGCGGCACCCCTCGAAATGAGGTGCACCTCCTCGTTATAGAGTGGCAAGAGGGTCTGTAGATCAGCTTCATTCACGCGCGGATCTTTCATCGCCACGAACTTGAGCGTATCGGTCTGCACAAATCCGACATGAGCATCTTTGTTGATGAGGTTGTCGAGGTTGGCATTACCACCCTTCGACGGGACTTCAACAAGTGTGACCTTGTCACCACACACCTTTTGAATGTCGACGAAAAATGCATGGTAGGTGCCCTTCGGTCCGCCGGTCGAGACTTTGAGCTCAGCTTGGGCGGATGTGACTGCACAAAGAGCAGCGAGGGCGGAAATAGCGATGAGCGTGTGCTTCAGTTTCATTGGTATCCCTTTCGAGGACGTTGGTTGGGTTGAGAGAAAATCATTTTCCACCGAGACTTTTGCGCAAGGCATCGTCATCAGAAGAAGGTGTTTGCTGGGATTGGGTGTCAGATTGTTGAGATTGCTGCGGATTAGTATTTCCAAAGAGGAACCACACCGCCACGACAATCACTACAACAAAAATACTAGCGCCGATTCGGAACATTGGCTTTCTCCTTGATGGGTGTGAGCTCAATCACTTCTCCGGGCGAATGACTGACTTGAGGAACAACACGCCCGGGAACGTTTACTGGACTGCCGTGAACCTGACGGCGCATCGCTTCAACCTGTTGCCCAGCAATCGCCGAGCGCATGCGCGTCTTGATGGCATTTCTTGCCGTCATGAGACGTTGTTGCTCTTCGGGATTACGTTCCGCCCCTTGCGCCTTTGACATTGCCCGAGCTGAACGATCGATGGCAATCAAGAGACCGTTGACTCGGCGAAGTTCTTTGAGGTCCTGCTGACGCTGTCTCAATACCTCTTCCTCTGAAGCGATGACTCCCTGCATGGTGGAGACCTGACTATTGACGACATTCTGCTCATCGGGAGTTGCTCCATTGAGCTGACCGCGCATCTCTTCGATGGCACCTTCAAGTTCTGACTTCGTAGTGGTGAACGCCGCCTCAGCTTCTCCCACCCGCTCTGTTTCACGTCGCTCGTCTTCTCGGACAGTTTCCTCAGAAAACGTTTCGGCGAGGCGTGTTAACGACGCCTGTTTTTTGAGTGCCATCCATCGTGCCGCAACGGGAACAAAGTTCACCATCACCAATGCACCTAGCACCACAACGCCTGCGGCGATGATGCTTAAGCCTCCCACTACAACGACGGCCGACGCGAGTACTCCAACAATTGCGACGCCAGCGAGTTTCAGTTTCTTTTCGAATCCTTGCACCCGAGGGTCAAGGCTCTTGGTCATGAGTTCCATTGAAATTTCCTTTCACAAATTGTGATGAACGTTAAGACTCCAAGGTCAAAACTACTACTTTATTTCTATTTGTCAATTTGACATTCCATACAGTTGATTGTCTGTTTTATATGAAAAAACCCGCGGGGGCGGGTTTGGTATTCGGGTCACGTGAACGCAACAATGGGCGCTTTTTGTAGTCCTGCGTATCTCTTTTCTTTGATGATTGCCTCTGCCATCGCATCTGCTACTACGTGGGGGCACTTGCCCTCGGTGAGCGCGCGCGAGGTGATGTCGTAGAGGAGTTTTTCGTTCCCCCTGCAACCCTCAAGTACGAGGGCTGAGTCGTAGGCGACGCCGTCACACTTGTAGCAAAGCTGGTGATAGATGTCGCGCAGACCACCGTTGTTTATGACGTAGTCGGGGGCATAGAGGATTTCGCGCCGACGCAACATATCGCCGTCACGCGCTGCGTCGAGAAGGGCATTGTTGGCAGAGCCCGCGATAAGCTTGAGTGTAAAAGGGTAGGTGCGGATAGACTCTTCGGACACCACACCTCCAAGCGCGCAGGGTGCATAAATCTCGACGTACGGAAATACTTTTGGGCGACCGGAACTATCGAGCTCGACGACCGTCGCACGAAAACGCGACACAGCAAGCGCGAGGGCAGCTCGCTCAGCCTCTGTTTCCGTATGATTGGAGACAAAAAGCTGTACACCCTCTTTGTGTAATAAATCGAGGAGTGCGAAGCCAACCTTGCCGATGCCCTCGACGTATACACTACGGTTTTCCAGTAGCGCACTTTGGCCGTCGAGAGCGCGGACTGCACCAAGCATACCTGCGAGAACTCCTTCCGCAGTAAAGCGCGATGGGTCGCCGTGATACGGATGGCCCTGCATATCCCCGGCCACGTGGCGGGTCGACTCTGCCATGGCGTGGACGTCTGCCACGGTCGTACCCACGTCTTCTGCGGAGATATATGTGCCATTCATCGACTCGATAAATGTACCGAGGGAGCGAAACTGTGCACGGCGCATACGCTTTCCTTGCTTCCATGGAATCATCACGCACTTTCCCCCACCAAGTGGGAGTGCGGCTAGCGCTGCTTTGGAGGTCATCCCTCTTGCCAAGCGAGACACATCCACGTAAGCCCCCCACACCGATGGATACAACATTCTGCGACAACCACCGAGCGCGGGCCCGAGTGTCGTGCTGTGTACTGCAACGATTGCAGTGAATCCCAAGCGAGGGTCGTCGTGTATACGTACATCCTCAAAGCCACGAAATAAATCCAGTAAGGAGCCATCCAACTCCTGTGATGGTGTATTCATAAGTTCTCCAAATAAAAAGAGCATTTATCTCCTCTGTTGATACTACTCCGAAGCAGTACTTCGTAAAGGTGCATGCACCCATGTGGATAAGTGTTTGACAAAGTGTATATTTTTGACATAATTTACATATCAATTCACCACACTATCCCCCACCCGACGATCACATTCGTAACTCTGGTTACTTTATTTAAAAAAGAATCGCCTCGGGTTGGGAATAATGCGGTGAAGCAAAAACACAGGACGATGTCCTGTGTTTTTCTTTTAGTTTCCACATGAAGAACTGGTAGAAATAGATGAGATTCGAGGCGACAAGACGGGCGCGTTCGAGAGAGCATACTTTGGGTATGTCCTCCGAACCGCTCGTCGAAGTCAACAAAGAAGCTCGCTATTTATGCCCATTCTTTTAGCCTTCGACAAAAGTGAGGGCACTGCCCTTCTTGCCTGCACGGCCAGTACGGCCGATGCGGTGCACGTAGTCGTCGTATGATGATGGTACTTCGTAGTTGATGACGTGTGAGACATTGGGAATGTCGAGCCCACGCGCAGCGACGTCGGTCGCAACTAAAATCTGGACGCGATCGTCCTTAAAGTCCTTCAGTGCACGCTGACGCTGTGGCTGAGTTTTGTTGCCGTGAATCGACGCCGAGCGAAAACCTGCGCCTGAAAGGTCGCGAGAAAGCTTCTCTACGCCGTGCTTCGTGCGTCCAAAAACGAGTACTTTATTGAACTCCGCCTTGCGTAGAAAGTCACAAAGTAGTTCAAACTTTTCCCCCTTCTCGCGGAAACGCACGATGTCTTGGTCGACATTCTTTGCGGTATCCTGCTTCTTTACTGAAATACGGATAGGGTCGCGGAGCATGCGGTGTGCCAAGTCTTCTATCTCGCGCGAGAATGTCGCGGAGAAGAAAAGGGTGTGACGCTCTTTTTGCATTTTGTCGATGAGGAACTTGATGTCGGTGATGAAACCCATGTCGAGCATACGGTCTGCTTCGTCAAGCACGAGGTTGTCGAATTCAGCAAGCTTGAGCTCGCCACGCTCCACCAAGTCGCGCAGACGCCCCGGTGTGCCGATGACCATGCGGACGCGGCGGCGCAAGCGCTCTATCTGCATACCCATCGAGGTGCCGCCAACGAGGAGCACAGAATAAATACCCAAGCCCCGCGCAAAGCCCATGAACTCTTCGTCTATCTGGAGTGCGAGCTCGCGCGTAGGAACGATGACCAAGACCCGTGCGTCGGGCTTTAATATCATTTTATTGATGAGCGGGATGAGAAATGCTGCTGTCTTCCCTTCTCCCGTGTTTGCGATGCCAATGACGTCGCGACCTTTCAGCACCTCGGGTACTGCCTGATCTTGGATTGCAGTGGGAATGGTGTAACCCTTCTTTGCGATATTTTCTTTGAGTTTTGCTTCAATGTGGAGGTCTGCAAACTGATGTGTGGGTAGGTATACTTTTTCCTCAGCGACGATGACTGCGCGATTGACGAAGCGGTTGACGTCGATGTTTTCACCAGGGTTTCTCGTGTTACCGCGAGATTGGGTGCGCCCACCAGTGCTTCCGCCGCGAGAAAAACCGCCACTGCGGCTACCTCCGAATGATGACCCACCGCGCGACGGTGTGCGCGCAGTTGTGCGGTCGGACGAAAACGGTCGTGACGAAGATGCTCCTCGTGTAAAAGGTGCGCGTGGCGTGCCTGCTGCGTGGGGAGCACGTGGAGCCCCGGAGGCCTCAGGTGCACCACCGCGCTCCATGTTACCGATAAAGTTACTCTTTTTTGTGCGCTTGCGAGGAGGCTCGTAGCGTCCACCACCACCGATGCCGCCTAAGACCACGGCGCGGCGGGTGCTGCCATATGAAGGGCGGCTGCTCCCTGAATTGCCCCCACGTGGAGGCTGATTGCTGTTGTACATAAATAAACTGTTAGTACCTGAATACAATATTATGTATCAGGTTTATTGAATAGACTTCCCACGTTTATCAAACAAAAAATGATGATTGATATTCACCTCTGTGACTGCCATCTGTGTGTGGAAGTCTCTCAATAGTTCGACCAGTTGAGAGAGGAGTTTTATGAGAATTTTAGTCTAGCATACTCGGACTTGCTTGTCAAAGGCTAGTCTTTCTTTTTGTTTTTGCCACGCTCTCCTTCGGTCAGGAGCTTCTTGCGCAAGCGGACGGATTTGGGGGTGATTTCGAGATATTCGTCGTCGGACATTACCTCGAGGCCATTTTCAATACCCAAGAATTTTGGTGGGACGAGATTGAGTGCGTCGTCGGTACCCGAGGCACGCATGTTGGTGAGCTGCTTACCCTTCGTAGGATTCACGGGCATCTCCTCGCCCTTCGTGGTGTTGCCGATGACCATACCTTCGTAGACTTCGACGTTCGGAGCGATGTAGAGCTCTCCACGTGTCTGGAGGTTTGCAAGTGAGTACCCAAGTGCCTTGCCGTTCGCCATCGAAACCATCGAGCCGACTGCGCGGTGCTCGATATGCCCCGCATGAGGCTTAAAGCCAATGACGCGTGAAGACATAATCCCCTCACCTTTTGTGTCGACAATAAACTGATTGCGATAACCGAGTAGCCCGCGTGTGGGACCATCAAATATCATACGAATCATATTGTGTGTCTGTGTCATATTACTCATGATTGCTGCGCGACTTCCCAGTTTTTGGATAACCACTCCTTGTGATTCGCTCGGTACGTCGATGGTGATCTCCTCAAATGGCTCACATTTCACACCGTCGACATCTTTGATGATGACTTGTGGCTGTGAGACTTGTACTTCGAAGCCTTCACGACGCATGTTCTCAAGTAAAATTGCTACATGGAGCTCGCCACGGCCAGACACCTTGAATGTGTCACCCGCGGAGCTTGCAAAGTCGACCTTGAGACCGACGTTGACTTCGAGTTCTTTGGTGAGGCGGTCGCGGATCTGACGCGATGTGACAAACTTCCCTTCACGCCCCGCGAATGGAGAGTTGTTGATGAGAAAATAGAGCTCGATGGTGGGCTCATCGACGGTGATGGCGGGCAGAAGTGCGACATCAGGTGTATGTGCAATGGTCTCTCCGATATATATCTCTGGAATTCCTGCGATGATACCAATGTCGCCGGCGACTATTTCCGTCACCTCCTCACGCCCGACACCCTTAAAGGTGAAGAGCTTGGTCACTTTGCCTTTGTAGGGAGCGTTGCCCTCGTGGAGTATGACGACGTTGTCCGCAAGCTTGATGGTGCCCTCGGTGATGCGTGCGATACCGAGGCGGCCGAGGTAATTGTCGTAAGCGAGGTTGAAGGACTGGGCGCGCAGAGGCATCTCTTTAGCGCCAACGACTGAGGCGACGGGAACATGCTCAAGGATGAGGTCGAGCATTGGAGTGAGGTCGGTGGACTCGTCCGCAAGCTTCCTCTTTGCGATACCCAAGCGGCCAATGGCATACACGATGGGGAATGAAAGCTGCTCGTCTGTGGCGCCGAGGTCCATAAAAAGCTCAAAGACTTTTTCTTCACACTCATCGGGATTTGCGGCGGGCTTGTCTATTTTATTGATGACCACAATAGGCTTGAGGCCGAGCTCAAGCGACTTCTTGAGCACGAAACGCGTCTGGGGCATTGGGCCCTCTTGTGCGTCGACGATGAGGAGTACGCAGTCGATAGAGCGGAGTACACGCTCGACCTCGGAGCCGAAGTCGGCGTGGCCTGGAGTGTCTACAATGTTTATTTTTGTACCCTTGTAGTCACAAGAGGTATTCTTGGAATAAATAGTGATGCCACGCTCGAGCTCGAGCGCGTTTGAGTCCATGCTTTCCCCTTCGGCAAACATGCCCGTCTGGCGCATCAAAGAGTCGGTGAGCGTCGTCTTGCCGTGGTCGACGTGTGCGATTATTGCGATATTTCGAATCTCCATATAATATTTTTTTATGTGCGCAAGGAGCAATTTTGGCGTTCTGCATCTTCATTTTTTTCTGAAGTCACGAAGCAGTATCGTACATACAGCTTCTGCAACATTCCTCAAAAAATGAAGCCGCATTACATCCAAAATTTCATCCTTGCGCCTACGCAGACAATCTGACTACGTGTTAATTAGGCTAAAATTAAACGCCCGCAATGCGAGCGTTGATTCCTGCAATATACCCTACAGGATAATATATTGCAATGGAGAGCGGGTATGGTTTTGTTGTGTTATTGACAAATGTATGCCAGAATGCCGAAATGGAAAAACAAACGGAAAGGAAATACGGACCAAAGCCACGCACGAAAGATCGCGATGTGACGGCAAAACGCTATATTGAACGCAAGGCAAAGTTTGGTGACGGGGCCAAAAAACCCTTTCCCGCTGGTGGTGGAATGTATGTGAAAAAAAGCGCAACGGGCTATAGCGCTGCACCAAGGAGAGCCTACACCCCACGCACCGTAGGTGCGCCCGCGAGACCCTCCGCCACAGGATACGTAAAAAAGATGACCTTCACCCCACGAGCACCGGCGACATTCGCCACAGTAAAACGACCATACGCAAGTTCCGAATCGACAGGAAGGACCTCATACAAGGACAGCCCTCGTACGATAGGCCACACGGGGAGTGCCGGTGGCACATTTAAAAAGTCGACGTCGTGGTCGAAGTCAAAAACTGAGCGTGGTGCATTTGGTGCAAAAAAACCCTACGTCAAACGTGAGGACGCGCGAACACCACGTGTCTACAAACCCATCTTTAAATCTGTGGTACCCAACAAGCCCCGCACTGCGTCGGCCTCCTGGGGTGCGGTTGCATCGTGGTACGACAAGCATCTCAGTGAGGCGGATACGTATCACGAAAAAGTAATACTCCCGAACCTCTTGCGACTCATTGATGCGCACAAGGGTGAGCACGTACTCGACCTCGCCTGTGGGCAGGGGTACTTTACCCGCGCGCTCGCAAGCAGTGGGGCAATAGTGGAAGGTATCGATATTGCCCCCGAGCTCATCGCCATCGCGCAGAAAGAGTCCCCTACTATCCCCTATCATGTCGGGAGCGCTGAGAACCTTTCACTATTTGCTGATGCGTCATTCGATAAAATCCTCATGAGCCTCTCGATACAGAACATTGAAAACGCAGAGGGGGTCATCGCTGAGGTGGCGCGCATACTCAAAAGCGGTGGGGAATTTCATATCGTGATGAACCACCCTGCATTTCGCATCCCCAAACAATCCTCGTGGGACTATGACGACAAGAAGAAAGTGCAGACGCGGCGCATCGACCAGTACCTCTCTATTTCACACACCGACATCGAGATGCATCCTGGATTTGCCGACGCACCAAAAACTATTTCATATCACCGCCCACTCCAATTTTACTTCAAGGCATTTGTAAAGGCGGGTTTTGCCGCCACAAAGCTCGAAGAGTGGATATCACACAAGGCAAGCGACTCGGGGCCCCGCGCGAGAGCCGAAAATAATGCCCGCAAAGAAATTCCACTATTTCTTTACCTGAAAGTGGTGAAATTATAGTCGGAAAATTGTTGTTCAACAAAACATCCGCTCTTATGGGCGGATGTGGTTTATGCGGACGATGTGCAAAATACGACGCGTGACTCATCGACGTCGATCATGGCGTACTGTCGCCTCAAGTTTTGTTTTGGTGAATGCCCTGATTGTCAGCTTGCGTGCATTCCAATACTTATAGAACATGAGCTTCGCGATTTCCGTACATACGAAGTAGAACAACACAAGGAAGAGTGCGAATCCAAGATGCTCCGGAGTAGGGCGCACAAAACCAAACACCTGCTGCATCCACGGTATATATGGGACAGCAATTGTTAAGGTCATCACAAAAAGTGTGAGCCAAATGACCAGAGTGCTTGGACGCTTTGCTTTCCAGAATGGGAGCGATGTGCGGATGGAGAAAAGTAAAATGAGTTCAGTTAAAATACTTCCCATAAACCACATAGTTTGAAGTACGCCCGGCTCGCCGAATCGTGCAAAGTACCCAAAGAAGGCAAAATCGAAGGTGGTGCTAACGATTCCCAAGACCACCGCAATTGCGGTTAATTCTCCGACCTGATAACCCTTTGGCTGTGCAATCTCGGCGTCGTCCACGTTGTCCGAAGCGATGGAAATCATGGGAAAATCGGACATCAGATTAAGCAAGAGTACCTGAATCGGCAGCATCGGCAGATACGGGATGAAGAGTGATGAAAATGCCAACGCATAAAAGTTACCGAAGTTTGATGTAAGGGTGGCGCGAAGATACTTCATCGTATTGGCAAAAATCTTTCTCCCCTCCTTGATGCCGTCGATAATCACTTCGAGCGAGGGATTGAGGAGTACAATATCTGAAGCGTCCTGTGCAATATCGGAAGCACCACTCACCGCGAGTCCGACATGTGCCATCTTGAGTGCGGGAGCGTCGTTAAATCCCTCACCAAGAAATCCGACGAGGTGAGCCTCTTCAAGTTTCTTGATAATATTAAATTTTTGGACAGGTGTGGTGCGCGCAAAGACATGGCACTGCACCACTGCTGCTGCCTGCACCTGTGCGCTCATGCGTTCAAACTCTTCTCCCAGCAGTACGTCGGCTCTGTTTTCGATAAGCCCTGCCTCGTAGCCAACCCAGCCTGCAACCTCCTTGCTATCACCGGTGACAATCTTCACCTGCACACCCAAACCCTTCGCCTGCATAATTGCACTTTTTGCCGTGGACTTTAGTGGGTCGGAGAATGACACGAGACCGATACAGCTCAGCCCCTCTTCGTCGTGTTCTTCAATTTTTTCCTTACTTCCCTGCTCGAGTTTTTTGTATGCGACAGCCAGCACGCGGCGACCCTTTGAACCCTCTCTGCGCGCCCATGCTAACTGTTCGTCATCATTCTTCTTGCACACTACTTCTGGTGCTCCGCGGACTACCAAATATGATTGCTGCTTAAAATTTACCAGCACACTTTCTCTCTTGCGAATGGGGTCAAACGGAAGTTCGTCTATGCGCGAAAGACCACTGAGCGCTGCCTTTGCGGCTTCGGAAGCTGCGGCCAACAGTGCTATATCAAAGACGCTATTCTGAACACTGGTGGTCTCTGGAGCAGAAAGTGGGGCCATCAACGCATAGTGCAGGAGTGCTTCTTTGTCTCCAAAAATTTCACCAACCGAGAGTTTATTCTCGGTAATCGTACCCGTCTTGTCGGTTGCGAGTACATTGATGCTCCCCAAATCTTCAATAGCAGAAAGTCGTCGTGGCACAACCTGTTTCTTTGCCAAATGCAGTGCTCCGCGTGAAAGTGATATGGTCGTGACAAGTGGAAGCGCCTCGGGAATCACTGATACCGTAAGTGCGATTGTAAAGAGGAGAAATTCTCCCATGGTGACACCGTCACCCTGTACGACTGTATGAAGGACAAATACCACCGGCACGGTGAACATAACCATTTTCAAAATAAACTTACTGAAATGATTGATGCCATCTTCAAATGCACTGGGGCTTTCCGCCTCTTTCATCTTAGCAGCCATGGTGCCCACCTCCGTACTGCTTCCCGTTGCAAAGACGAGCAGGTCGGCATCTCCCGAAAGCAGTGTCGTTCGAGAAAATCCAATGTTCTTTGCCTCATAGAGGTCATTTGGTGCAACTGGAATTGGTCCTGAAATTTTCTCAATGGGAATCGCCTCACCCGTCATCGGTGACTCGTCTACCGTCACCATATCGGTGCGCAAAAAGTACCCATCGGCAGGTATCATGTCACCTGCGTCGAGGCGGACAACGTCCCCAGGAACAACATCTTTTACAGAAATTGTGATCTCTTTTCCATTACGAAGTACGCGACATTTGCGCTCAATAAAGTCTTTGAGGAGTGCGAGGGCGTTCTCCGCGCGGAATTCCTGATAGAAACCAAGTCCTGCATTGATAAGCAAAAAAGAAAAAACGATTGCAGCATCGAGATACTCACCAAGAAAGAGCGCGATGAGTGACGCTGCTAAAAGGAGGTAAATAAACGCGGATTTAAACTGTCGCAAGAGTACGTCGTACCAGCTGACCCGATCAGAAAGCACTTCATTTGTGCCGACTTCCGCGAGGCGTGTTTTTGCACGCTCGGTACTTAATCCCTCAATGTTGGATTCAAGAAGCAGAAGTGCTTCATCGTTCGTTTTTACTGCAACCTCACGAAATGTACTCTGTTTCATGGGTATAATTGTATCAGAAAAGACCGCTCGAGAAGAGCTGGATTTCATTCAAAGATTTCCGTGACGCTAAAAGGCGGTTGCTCCGAGATCAATGGGCATCATTTCAATGATACGGTCCGTGGAAGGACGATAGAGAATCGCCTTTTTTGCCTTGGGGAAAACAAGTACTTTGTCCCCCGTCTCTGCACTCAAAAAGAATGGCTGATCAGCAAGCTTCAGCGGGTCAGTCACCGTAGCAAACACTGGCTCCTCACCCACAGGAAGGGTGACGTGGTTTCCAATATTCTGGATAATAGTGGCTTTGTCGTCGGTGAGTATCGGAGTGTCGTTTTGCTTTGCTTTACTATAAAAATTCCATGCAATGAATGACAGCACACCGAGCAGCAGTATGAGCAGTGCAACGACAACAAAAACCCACCGCGGTGTTTGTAGTACCGTCTGTGTGGGTGCACGATTCGTTCGCGTGAGTATTACTTCTTTTATATTTTCGTTCATGTGTATTTATTATAGAAAATCTAAACAACATAGTTTTGTCTCACTGCGTACAGAAAAATACTCACACTGAACTGAGTGAATTTATCCCGCATCTCCACCGCCGCCTTGGCCACCGCCGCCTTGGCCACCGCCCGAGCCGCTGCCTTCCACTCCGCTTCCTCCACCCTGACCTCCTCCGCCTACGGCAGGTCCTGTTCCGTTACCCTCGACATTATTCCCACCAGAAGAAGGATGAAAATTACCACGAAGACTGACCTGTGGTTGCACACTATAGGTGAAGTTTGTTGTCGAGCCGTCATTGGTGAGGCGGAAGCAGTAGTTGATACCGGGCTGTGCAAATGTGGTTGTGTTGATGGTAAATTCGTGTTCGGTGAAGTAGTCGGCAGGGATGGTGTATGTCCCCGTCGTAGTAGTTCCTGCACGGAAGACACCGGACTGGAAAGTGGAGCCACCAGGGTTGGTGAGACCACTGGAGTCAGTGGTAGAAGAATATGGACTTTGATATTGCGTGAGGTCAGCAAACCACTCAGCACTTGTGCCAAGGTTGCTCCATGTAGCGCATGAGGAAGAAGCGTACTCAAGGCGATAATTATATGAGGTGGCGGGAGCTGTGCCGGTATTTTGTAAGGTGGTTCGCAAGCGCAGGCGGTCACCTCTATATACGGTATTCGTAAGTGCAGTATCTTCGGCGACGTAGTATCCGGCAGAGACTTCACTTTCATGGTCCATGCGCCAACGGTAGTGGAGAAGGTTGAGGATTGGTGCCGCTGCGTTGAATGTCCAGCAGATGTTGTTGCCCACATTGGTGCTTGAGACTGCGGTGATGTTTGCATATCCCGAGCAGGCATTGGAGTCTTTCACATCGGCGAAGGTAATGGAGCGGGTGCCCGATACTGAGAGTCCTGAGTGCACTCCATCAAGCGAGGAACGCAGGAAGATAGGCGCGACTGCGGAGGTGCCAGTGAGCACGAGGTTGTTGATGGAGGTGGTTGCGCGTCCGAGGAGGCGGATGGATGTGGAGGAGACCGTTGCAGTGAAGGTTCCTGTTGCAGTGAGTGGTGCACCGAAGATGATGGAGGGTGAGGTGCTGGCGTTGACACCGGAGTTATTTAAAATGGTGAGGTTAAAGAATTGGGAGGTACCGGTCATGGTGCCGGTTGCGGTTTGCTGGGAGGTACCGTTTAAAAAGACAAGACCGGAGTTGTGGGTGAAGATGCCACTGTTCAAGTAGTTGCCCCCGATTGAAAGTACTGCAGGAGCACTCGTGGTTCCTGACTCTATGGTGAAATTATTTGTGGTGGAGGCGTTCGCGGAGAATGTGGTAGTGCCGCTACCGTTCATGACTACGTTATAAAATGCGGAGGAGCCAATCGTGGTACCGGAAATAGTTTGCGTGCCAGAGGTGGCAAAATAGAGTGTTCCTGAATTTGCGGTGTAGGTGCTTGAGTTCACGTAGTTCCCTGCAATAGTGAGCTGAGTAGGAGCCGTCACCGTACCGGAAGTAATCGTAAAATTGCCTGTACTGCTCGCATTGTTGCGATACGTCCAAGCGCCGTTTGCACCCGCAAACGTGGTAGAGCCAAATGCACTGTCCCCGATCATCTCTCCCACCAAACTCTTCCCCGAGGTGGTGGCATTAAAGAGCATCCCATAACCGTTGGTTGCCATCACGGAAGAGGACGAGGCATAGTATGAGCCAGCAAGGGAGACCGTGCCCCCTAGGGTGATGGTGGTCACGGGGATGGCAAACGAGAGAAGCTCACAGCCGATGGCGTTGCCGGCGGTGCCGTTACAGGCGGTGACGTCGCCCGCCTTCCCCACATAGAGGTAATTGCCGGAAACGATAAGGGAAACGATACTAAGATTCCCCGTTCCCGTGCTGTCGCCCGTCGCATCACGGCCGGCGACAAGTGTGGGTGCCGTTGGGGTGGAGATATCGAAGACGAGGAGTTCGCAGCCGA
>JAYUQK010000067.1:0-3509 GCA_043756785.1 Candidatus Lloydbacteria bacterium
GGTACGGGCGGGGGCCTAAGCTAGCATAGCGCCGCGCCGGCTGCCTTCGGTTCGCTTGCGGCTGCGGCACACGACTTGAAGGCAGGCAAGTTCGTGGCCCGCCCTCCGGGCTTCAGCACCCGCCGCGCTTCGCTGATGACCCCCTTTTTGTCTTCGGCCTGAAAGAGGATGTTCGAAACAATAACAAAGTCCGCAGTAGCATCGGAGAGTTTTACGCCATTTGGCAGTTCGCAGTTCCCCCAAATATAGGAGACGTTTCCGAGATGTTCTGATTTGCAGGAGTTTTCGAGTGATGTAAGGAGATTTTTCTGTACCTCAATCGCATACACCTTACCCGTAGAGTGCATCGCCTTCGCCGCTGCAATGGTATATGCACCAGTCCCCGCACCAAAGTCGGCGACAATGGAGTTGTCGGGTAGTTCAAGTTGTGCGATATTTTTTTCTGGAGCAGAAAACATACAAGGCATTATAACACTTTCAGGGATCCATCGCCTAGCCTCCAATCCCCAGCTGTGCCCACTTTATTTCTAGAGGGTGATTAACGAGGCGATAGAGTCCCCTTCGCGCAGCTTCATAATGCGGACTCCCTGAGTTTGGCGACCCAATATGGGTACGTCCTTGAGTGTGACGCGTATGACTTGGCTGTTTTTGGAAATAGCCACAATTTCGCCCTCACGGTCGGAGACCACAAGTCCCGTCATGAGTTTTCCTGTCTTGGGGGTAACTTTCGCAGTCTTTATTCCCGAACCACCTCGTTTTTGTACTTTGTATTCAGAGAGTTTACTCATTTTTCCATATCCCTTTTCGGAGAGGACGACCAAGAGGGGGTCGGCGTCGCCCTTTTTAATAACATCAGCGGTCACTATTTTGTCTTTTCCCTTTAGGTTCATACCGCGCACACCCCCAGCGTTACGCCCCATTTCGCGTACATCGATATGCTTAAAGCGGATCGACTGCCCTTCTTGGGACACCAACGAGAGATCGTCTCCTTGTTCCACGAAACGCGCAGTGAGGAGTTGGTCCTTGGGCTGGAGCTTGATTGCAATGAGGCCACTGCGGCGCACGTCACGGAATCCATCTGCGGCGACCTTCTTTACCACACCCATTTCAGTAACCATCATTAACGAAAGTTTCTCGGCCGTCTTCATTTCTTTCGGCATGGCGAGCATCGAGGTCACATTCTCTTCTCCCCCGAGAGAAAGATAATTCATAATCGACTTACCCTTTGTCGCGCGCCTTCCCTCTGGGAGTTCGTATGCCTTTATTTGGTACGCTTTACCCTTGTCGGTGAAAAAGAGGATATCTGCATGTGTTGAAGTAGTCAAAAACATTTTCACAAAATCCTCGTCCTTGGTATCGAGGTCAACCACCCCTACCCCACCGCGTTTTTGTGTACGATACTCCGACGGGTCGGTGCGCTTGATATAGCCCCCGTCAGAAAAGACCAGCACTGTTTCTTTTTCAGGAATAGTGTCTTCGACGGAGATGGTCTCTACTCCACCACGCATTATTTTTGTGTGGCGGTCGTCACCATACTTTTCTTTCATTTCCGTCACTTCAGCCTTGATGAGGGCCATCATTTTTTTCATGCTTGCAAGAATCGCCTCAAGCTCTGTGATGATGATGGCGAGGGCCAAAAGTTCGTCGTCGATCTTTTTGCGTTCGAGGCCCGCAAGTTTCGCAAGGCGCATTTCGAGAATAGCGGTCGCTTGGCGGTCAGAAAACTTAAATTCTTTCATCAGGTTTGCGTGTGCGGTCGGCGTGTCTTTGGATGCCTTTATGAGTTTAATGATGGCATCGATATGGTCGAGTGCCTTTTTGAGGCCAAGTAAAATGTGCTCACGGTCTTTTGTCTTCGCAAGGTCAAATTCTGTACGGCGTCGCACCACAATTTTGCGGTGTGCGATGAATTCGTCGAGAATCGACTTCAATGAAAGTGTCCGGGGCACGCCGTCAACGAGCCCCACCATGTTGTAGTGGAATGCGGACTCGAGCTCAGTGTGTTTATAGAGATAGTTCAATACCTTTTGTGGAGGCACACCTTGCTTTAGGTACACGGCGATGCGGATATCCCCTTTTGCGGACTCGTCGCGCAGGTCTTTTATGCCTTCCAATTTTTTCTCACGCACCAAGTCTGCGATCTTGATGAGTAGGTTGGCCTTGTTGACGCGGTAGGGAATGCTCGTGATGATTATTTCTGTCTGCCCCGCCTTTTGTTCCACGATTTCTGCTTCTCCGCGACACACCACGCCACCGCGCCCAGTGGCATATGCGTGATGAATATCTGCCTTGCCATATGCAAGTCCCCCTGTAGGAAAGTCTGGTCCTTTAATAAAATTGAGGAGATCGTCCCCCGCTGCGTCGGGGTTGTCGATGAGGTGCGTGAGTGCGTCGACCACTTCACCGAGGTTGTGCGGGGGGATGTTGGTGGCCATACCGACCGCTATGCCGAGCGTGCCATTGAGGAGTAGGTTTGGGACGAGTGATGGGAGCACTACGGGCTCCTTCTTTGTGCCGTCGTAATTTGGCTTAAAGTCAACGGTATTTTTATCGAGATCGCGCAACACTTCCCCAGCAATGCGCGACATTTTTGCCTCAGTGTATCGATATGCTGCTGCAGCGTCGCCATCGATGGAGCCGAAGTTTCCTTGGCCCAAAACAAGTGGGTAACGCATTGAAAAAAGCTGAGTCATCTTCACCATCGCGTCATAGACCGAAGAGTCTCCATGTGGATGGTACGACCCGAGCACGCCTCCAACAACGGTTGCCGACTTTTTGAAACGCGCTGATGCAGTGAGGCCCATTTCTTGCATCGCAAAGAGGATGCGACGATGGACGGGCTTCAGTCCGTCACGCACGTCAGGGAGTGCACGGTCGACGATGACGGACATGGCGTAGTCGATGTACGACTCCCGCATCTCGGTGGTGATGTTGATGGGGATGACCGCTGCGCGCTCGGATGAGGCGTCTTTGGCATGTGTTGTGGCAGTCTGTGTATTTTTTTTCATAATAATGTAGTGATGATTACTCGCTCTTTGTCTGTGATTCTTCGGCGAAGCCACTCTTCGTGGTGGTGCTCGGGTCGTCCACACCGTCTGTGGGGACGGGAGGCTCTTGGCTTTGGTATGTGGCGGTGTCGACACTCGCCACCGCTGCGATTTGTTGTATCTCCTTCATGGCACGCTCCCACTCTCCTGTGCCCGACTCTTTCAACCGCGATAGTCCCGCGGCAATGGCAGCGGTGGGTGCCTCTCCGGTGCCACCCACGAGGTTACCCTTGGGTGCGTATTGCACGTCCCAGCTACTGACCCATAGTGCAAAAATGGCGAGCGAGAAGAGTGCGCTTGCGCCAATAGCGACACGTTCGCGCACTCGGGGTGATTTTTGTCTCAATTTGTCGAGAAGGTCGAGCATAGTGTGCATTAGGCGTGACTCAATGCCTGAAGGACCACAACCTCACCCTCCTTCCCTTCGAGGTCTTTCTTTTTGAGCGTGAGCTTCTCTATGGC
>JAYUQK010000068.1:0-9717 GCA_043756785.1 Candidatus Lloydbacteria bacterium
GCAATACCGGCGATCGCGTCCATGCTTTCTGCAACCTTTTGCACGAGCGCAGATTCTTCCTGTGCATGGAAGGAAATGTCTTTGATGCGCGCAGAGAGGTGTTGCGTGGAGTTCGACATGTTTTCAAGTTCTACGAGTGCCTCGCGCACTACTTTTGAGTTTTCGTCGGCATGCTCGAGTCCTTTTTCAGCAGCGAGCACGGTGTCTCCTATTTGAATAAGCATTTTTTCAACTTGCTCCTTTATCTCGTCTGCCGCTCCAGCCGACTGCTCTGCGAGTTTGCGTATTTCGTCGGCGACGACGGAAAATCCTCTGCCAGCCTCTCCCGCGCGCGCAGCTTCAATGGCAGCATTGAGAGAAAGTAAGTTGGTTTGCTCAGAAATCTTGGTGATGGTATCCACGATGGTGCGGATTTCACGCGAACGGTTACCCATCGTGCGAGCGATCACCGCTGTGTCTGTGGTCATTTTTCGGATTTGGTCTAAGCTTTTTTGTGACTGTTCTCCTTTTTCTCCTGCAACCTGAGTAATTTTTGAGACGTCGGCAGCCATGCGTGTAGCCTCCTCAGCTGTTGCAAGCATCTCCTGCATCCCCGTTGCAATGGTGGCGATCGAGAGAGAGATAGATTCTGCTTGGTTCGACTGCGCGACAGCACCTTCGGCGACTTGGCTTGCAATTGTCGCGTTACTTTGCGCAGCATATGCTGCTTGCTGCGAAGTAGCAGAGAGTGATGTGCCCGCCTCCGTGATTTGGTTGATCGCATGACGGAGCGGGACAACGAGTGAGCGCAGGTTTACTATTGCGAGCAATACAGAGCAGATGATGAGGGCGGCGAAAAGTAGAATGATGAGTGACCAGTTGATGACGCCAAGTATCTCTTCTTCGGGAATTTCAGTGATTAAAATCCAGTCTATTGGGAGAGTTGCATACGCAAGCGTTGATATCGACCCGCGTTCAAGGTCTGTACTCAGGGTGCCGTTGTCAGCATCCTCTTGAGCAATGAGAATTTGGTTGATGAACGCCTTCGTGGGGGAAAGAGATGTGCCGTTGTTGGTGCCCGACAGTGGTGTGATGAGTGCACCGTCTTCGTTGACGAGGTATGTCCCTCCATGTTTACCAAGACCCGTTTGGTCGTTAATGGTATTTCCCAGCTTTGTGGTTTCAAGTGAGACAAAGATAAATGCCCGCAGTCGCTCACTTACAAGAACGGGCACCACAACGGAGATTTCATGTGAGCCACTTACGCCGTCATAGCGACTTGCGAGGACCGTCTCGGTACTTGCCCTAGCCATAAATGGCTCTGCGTCAGCAATGTGCACTGTTTCCGCGCTGGGTAAATGCAGCAGGACTTCTTTTGTCTCCAAATCAAGCAGCGTCACACTTTTGACATAATTGTCGGGATCTGCGAGCACTTCGGTGAGTTCTGTCGTTACTGCACGTAGACTAAGGGAGAGCGCTTCGGAGGTAGTGGTCCCAACGCGCACTTTTTCAAGATATGCAAGGAGGAGCTCGGAAGTTCCTAGCTCTGCCGCATCGATTTCTCGTTCACCGAGCCATGCTGTTGTAATTTCACTTTTTAGTGTGGTAACCGCAACGGCGTTTTGTATTGAGGCATTATGCAGCGCGTCTCGCCCGTAGAGTATTCCCAAGAGGACCACTAAGGCGATTGGGAGTATTATGCCAGCCACGAGGCGTATCGTGACCCGCTGTATACCATGAAGCTTCTCAAAAAATCGACGACGAAACATGAGCATATTATAGCAGACCTGAGAGCATTTTTTGCCACGAGTGGGGACAAGTGTTTTTGAGGTTGGTGCATAAAAAAAGACCCCGTCATGGGGCCTCTGCACTATATGTCGGGGTAGTCATCTTGAGTGGGAAAGTCGTACAGCTGTATCCCACGCACAAACTTTGCCGCAGTCTCCTCGAGCTTTCCGGCCTTATTTTCCACGACCACATTAAAACGCATGCGGATGAACGCTCGGCGTTCCTTTTTTATCTGCGCTGTGGTGAGGCGCTCCGCGATTTTCTCAGCACTGTCACCACGTCCGCACATGAATTTCGACACGTCCTCGACTTTTGCGGTGATGGCCACAAAACACGCTTCGGGGTACAGCTCCATCCACGTGGCCGCTCCTGCGAGGTCGGTCGTGAGCACGGCATACTTGTAGTCACTGAGCGTCTGCAGAACGTCGCTTTTCCGTGTCCCGTACCAGTGCATGTAGTGCTGGTCATGCTCAAGGAAGTCTTTCGCACGTAGCCCATTTTGAAATTCTTCTTCAGAGAGAAAGTGGTAGTCAACACCGTTACTCTCATGTGGACGCTTTTTTCTGGTTGTGCACGTGATGATGCGTGCAGCATCCCCCAAGAGGGGGAGTACTCGACTCACCACGGTTGTTTTACCCGTCCCCGTTGCGGGGAATCCGCTGACGACAATAAGATTTCCCATTTTTGCTCCATCAATACAGAAAGATACTTTCTCACATTGTTATAACTGGAGTAAGGAAATGTGGGTAGTTGCATTGCTTCCCATATTGTGATATAATTAAATTATAATAGTTTGCACTTTGACTCTGTGCACCGTCTCTCATTCTTCCTCCCCGCATGCACACGAACACGTCGTGTCGCTCTTGTGTATACGGGGAGGGAATGGATACGTTTAGCTTATCCCCACGTCTTGTCGTCGAACAAGATGCCCCTCCCTAAAAAAAGAATTATGGGAATCTTCAAGGCATTGGGCTTGGGTTTGGCGATACTTATCCTGAAGTTGCTCATGCCGGACGTTGTGTCCGGACTTGAGGGGACCCTCTCTTCGTTCTTTGGGGTAACCGAGACCGTGCTCGCGAATGTGCAGTCGAATCTCGAATAGCCCCGCGCTGTTCTTTTCAAAAAACAACCCGCCATCTTTTTGATGTGGCGGGTTTTTTGTACCAAAACTAGGGTTTGCCTTCACAGGCTGCTTCTGCGGTGAGGAGAAAGAATCTTCTCGCCAGAGTGCCAAAGAGCGTCGCAGTCAGAATAAATGGCCAAAAGGTTTCTCCCTGAAATAGGAACACCACGAGGCAAATGAGTGACACGATCAGAAGCACGACGAATATCACGAAGCCCGTGAGCAGTAAGTGAAACCTCCTGAGATCTTTTGTCGTTTCCATGAATCCTCCATGAAATAGCACCTATTGCAAAGATACAATAAATCGGTATAGTGTCAAGCACACTATGCACACGCGCACTGACAAAAAAGATACACACTTGGTAGACGCCCACATTGGACCCACGGAAGCCTTGGTGCGGGAGATTTCTGCTATAAAAAAAGAGCCCGAGTGGATGCTCGAGCTGCGTTTGAATGCACTCGCATTGTGGCAAAATGCGGCATTGCCCACATGGGGGCCCGACCTCTCAGGCCTCGACCTCGAGAACATCACGTACTATGTCGACCCAAACGTGAAGGAAACAGACGACTGGAAAGAGTTGCCGAAAGAGATCACCGACACCTTCGAGAAGCTGGGCATCCCAAAGGCTGAGCGAGACTACCTAGGCGGTGTGGGTGCACAGTTCGACTCGGGCATCGTGTACCATCGTATCCAAGACGCGCTCGCCAAGAAGGGAGTAATTTTTGAGAACATGGACGTCGCACTCGAGAAATATCCGGAGCTCGTAAGGGAACACTTTATGACCAAGTGTGTCCCCGTGACCGACCACACCTTCACCATGCTCCACGCTGCGGTGTGGAGTGGTGGGACATTTATTTATGTACCAAAGGGCGTCTCCGTGGAGCTCCCACTGCAGGCATATTTTCGCATGAATAAAGCACGCTCGGCACAGTTCGAGCATACGCTCATCATCGCCGACGAAGGCTCGGAGATTACCTATATAGAGGGGTGCTCTGCGCCACAGTACACCGAGAGCTCGCTCCACGCAGGCTGTGTCGAGATCTGGGTCAAGAAAAATGCACGCGTGAAATACATCAGCGTTGAGAATTGGTCCAAGAATACCTACAATTTAAATACAAAAAAGGCACTCGTGTTTGAAGCGGGCGTCATTGAGTGGGTCAACGGCAACATGGGCTCGCGTGCCACCATGCTCTATCCATCGTCCGTACTCCTTGAGCGTGGTGCACGCTCAGAGTCGCTTGGCATCGTGATGGCAAACACAGGCCAAGTGCAAGACACAGGGTCCAAGGTAATACACATGGCACCCGACACGGTCTCCGTTATTCGCTCCAAATCTGTGTCGAAGGGTGGGGGAGTGTCCAACTATCGCGGGCTGGTGCGTATACTGCCTGGGGCGACCAACGCCCAGTCGTCGGTCTCGTGCGATGCGCTCATACTCGATGACCACTCTGTTTCAAATACGTATCCGTCGATGAAGAACGAAAATAATACCGCCGACCTCTCGCACGAAGCACGAGTGGGGCGCATCGGCGAGGCAGAAGTGTTTTATTTGCAGTCTCGCGGCTACTCCGAAGCAGAGGCACTGCGCCTCATTGTCGGTGGCTTTATGGAGCCCATTGTAAAGGCCCTCCCGCTCGAATACGCGGTGGAGCTCAACAAACTCATCGAGCTTGAGATGGAAAATAGTGTGGGGTAAAAATAGTTGACAAAAACAGAGCGAGGTGGCAGAGTGGCTCAAGTGTGAGTTCTCATAAAGACAAAATATTGAAAGGTTTACGATGAAAGTTTCATTTGGCAGTTCGCCGCTGGTTTATGATGCGCGGCCCCCGAGTGGTCACCAGTGGTACGACAGCAAAGAAGAGATCGTGCACGCAATCACTTCACTCGATAGATTTGCGCACCTTGCTGAGGAGCGCCACTGTGCTGGCTACGACCGCGAAGAGACGCTCTCCGAATTTTACGTATTCGGCGGGCGCTTCCGCTTGGACCGTTGTGGAAACACACTGCGTGCATCGGCGGACCCGCTCCCCGAGCGTTTCCGCGTACTTGCGCCAGTCCTCACACACGACGAGTTCTGGCAATTTCATAGCGAGTGCAGAGTGCATGATCCGCGCATCGACACGTCGGTCTCCTACTCGCTCATGCGTAGCAGTATCCCCACAGAGATGCTTCGTTGCGGGCACTGCAATCATTATTGGAAGGCCCAGAACGCCTATGACACATATGTGGAGGCATCCACCCAGGTCTGCTCTCTCAATGAATTTATGGGCAGTACGCTTGCAGATGTGCATGAGGCATACTTTGCAAAACGTGACGTGCAGTATGTGATGCAGCCAGAAATGTTGCTCCGCCGTGACGAGTGGATAGATCACTCCCTCAAATACCCACACCCAAGACACAGTTGGGAGCGCGATGCGGTGGTAAACAAAGCGGGATGGCGAGGGAAAGACGATGGAGTGAATGGCGCCACTATCATCAAGCGGGGCGACGAGACATATTTCAACATCCGGACCTACTTTCACACTGAATGCTTCGCGCTGTCGCTGGCGGCAAAAACACAGAAGGAATTTCACGACATTTTTGTGGCTGCGGGATTTATCGACCCTGTGCTTACTGCAGTCCCGAACGAGTACGGCTCGCAGTCCTATCGTGGCCCTTGGTACACCGTCCCGATGGAAGTCGGGGGAGTGCTCCGTGTGGGCTGGCGCAAGCGCGTCATCGAGATCGACTGGAGTGGCTGCCACAGCAAACTGCACCACCGCCTCGCAGCTCTTTTTGCCAAAGAAGAAACAACGCACACCGAGCGTATCGTGCATGCAAATGATTCCACGCACGCCGTCGACTGTCTCTCGCGCATTCGCTCGTATCTCGAGCTCGACTGCGTATAGCAAAAACACACCGACCCACCCTGGGTCGGTTTTTCCTTTCCACACTCTCGAACCATCACCTCCATGCGTTTGACACGCTATTTTAATCTATTATGCTCAGCAGTAGGTGGTTCATTGAAGGCAGCACAAGATGAAGAAAAGTGACTCGCGCATATTTCGTTTTTTTGAGTACGCCGATCGTACCTGCGAAGCCGCTGGTGTGGACATTGAGGTAAGCGACTCTGCCCACGTCATGCTCGGGAATCAAAAAGTGTTCGCGTACTTTGCCCCGCCACAAAAAAGGGATACCATTACTCTGGGCAAAATAAGTATTGCCGGAAAAAGCGGCTACCCCGAACTCCTGCACAAGCTCGTGCATGAATTCGCTCACTTTACCCAATGGTCCGAGAGGGCCACGGTGTGGATGGTGAGGGACTTCATGCATGAACGCTACGTGGAAATGGCTGCACGAAAGAAGAAAGTTCCGACTATCGAGCGCGCTGGAATACGGAGTAGCATTCGCGCACTCGAACTCGACTGCGAAAAGCGTGCGGTACAAATCATCAACACATGGGACCTACCACTTGATGTCGGTGCATACATACAATATGCAAATGCCCATATTTGGTGGCACACACTTTCCATGCTGCATGCACCGAAAGGACTCTCCGGACGAAACCACCCGATTACCGTCAGTCAGAGTGTTGTTGCGCGCTGTCCAAAGGAGTTTCTCGACAACTACGATGATGTTCCTGAGTTTTTCCGTGCTGCATGCATAAAGAATTGTAAACCCCTGCCTACTTGAGTATAGGGGTTTTTACATAGAATGGGAAAATCCCACACACAGGTGTATTTTTGCGATACGCAAGGAGCTTGGTACAGCGTGGGAAGAATTTTGAAAGAAAAAAATAGACTTTTATCGTTTTTGCTTCCTGCGTTGTTCATTCCCCTCTATAATAGAAAGGTATGCGACTTCAGGACATTGCAATGCTTTCGACTCGTGCGTGTTTGCTTTTTTGCAAATAATATTTTATAATGTAGTCATGAAACGTCATCAAAAACAATTGAACACCGTTGTGTGGAAGGAGGGGAAGTTTTTTGTTGCACAGTGCTTAAATGTTGATGTATCCAGTTTCGGAGAAACAAGAAAAGAGGCAATTCAAAATATTGATGAGGCGCTTGCCCTTTATTTTGAAGACGTTCCCGCATTGTCATTACGCAAAGTAGAGAAACCTGAACTCGTTTCTTCTTTGCTCGCACATGCCTAAACTTCATTCCTCTAGACGAATAGTCGACGTGCTGCAGGCGCACGGTTTTTCCTATGTATCACAATCAGGAAGTCATGCAAAGTTCCGCAAGCTCACCAAGCCAGTAAGAACGGTTATCGTTCCGGCAAATCGCAAGGAAATTCCACTAGGGACTTTCAGCTCAATTGTTCGCCAGTCTGGGTTGCCGAAAGAGGTATTTGGGAAAAGGAAGGCGTAAGCAACATTTTTTATTTGTGGACGAGCCCTAAGGTGAGTCAATGGATTGACACCATACTGCGGGGGGGGGGTACTATTTGGAGTATATGACAAACCAAAATAATGCCCCACTTGATTTTGACCCGACGGCAGATTACGCCGCAGAAGTAAAAGCCGAGCAAGGAGGTGATGCTCTTCTGGGGGATGGCGGCGACGCAGCGCCAGCCGTTGATCCGAGTCAGTTTGAATCAGGCGTACTTAAGCAAGTTGCTGCTGCCAATGAGGCGACAGTGCAAACACCTGAAGTGGAGGACGAGATTGCACAAATAACGGCAGAGCTGAAAGGGGAAACTCGAGTGCTTGACGAGCCCGAAAAAACCCCACTCGCGGCAAAAGTCATCGCAGGGGTTACGGTGGCGGGTGCCGCAGCGGCTGCGATTTCCGAAGTTGCAAAAGAAGTGTTGGGCGCGAACGAAGTTGCACCTGAGGCACAGGAAGCGATGGATTATCTTAAAAAGAAAGGATTTTACAAAGAGCAATTTGCAGCACTAAATCCGGGAGAAGTTCCCAGCGAGAAGTTCGTCGGCCTCATGGTCGGGTCTCTTCTCGGAGACCCACTTACTCGCGGAGAAGAAGGATTGGATAAAGCGAGGGCGCTAACAGAGAATTTGCCATATGATCATGGATATTTAAAGGATTCAGTTTCAAGCAAAATACTCGAGAGCTTTACGGTGACCGACAGAGCAATAAAGATGCTCGAAATAGCAGGAGTCAATCCCAGTGAATTGCATGATGAGGCAGTCAGGAGGTTGCCGAGCATGCTCTATCTTGTTGCAAATCCTGATAGTAGCGCGAGGGAGGTAAAAGCCATTCGCGCGTGGAATAAAACCTTTGGAGTATCAAGCGACGAGTATACAACTGCGCTACATAATTATTATATCGCAAATGCGAATAGTATTTCAGATAAACACATGATGGAGCTCGGCTTCGTAAAACAAGCAGGAGGTTCATCCAAGTGGGCATGGGATCAGTAGGAAGAGCGTGCTTCCCCCATCCTGCGTTTCACTCTATAATAGGAACGTATGCGACTTCAGGACATTGCAATGCTTTCGACTCGTGCGTTTAAAACGAACCCTACGCGTACGTGGCTTACTATTGCGGGCATGGGCGTGGGTACTGGTGCTGTGGTCACGCTCGTGGGCTTAGGATTCGGACTACAAAACATCATCCTCGAGCAGATTGTCTTCGGGGAAACACTCCTCTCGCTTTCGGTGAACAACCCACCCTCGCGTGCAGTGCAGCTCACCGACCGCTCGGTCAAAGATTTTGAAAACTTCCCCAACGTGAAAGACGTGTCACCCATGGCGAGCTTCCCCGCACTCATCACCATCGACGGGCTTTCCGGTAATGCATTTTTGCAGGGCGCTGAGCCCGCGTTCTTTCGCTACTCTGGCGCCACTGCGGTTGCGGGGGACCTTTTTGTCGACGGAAACGAAGCAAAAGACAAAGACGGGGTGCTCCTCACCAAGGCGGTGCTCAAGCTCTTTGCCATCAAGGAGCCCAAGGATGCCATTGGCAAGGTGGTGACCTTTCGTGTATTTATTTTGAAAGAGGGGACAGACGAGTCCGAGCAAGTCGCCATCGACAAGTCATACAAAGTCGCCGGTGTGACCAATGAAGAGAATTTTATCGCGGCAATCATTCCGCTCTCCGAGCTCGCAAGCCACATTCAGGTGAAGACGTACGACAAGGTGCAGGTACGCATCACCAAAGCCGATTTCATCGACGCGACTCAGGTAGAGATAGTAAAGAAGGGCTATGTAGTGACCGCGCTCTCGAAGACCGTCGAGCAAGCCAATAAAATCTTCCAAGGCATCCAAGCGGTGCTTGCCGTGTTTGGTGGCATCGCACTCACCGTTTCTGCTATTGGTATGTTTAACACCATGACAGTGACCCTCCTTGAGCGTACTGCTGAAATAGGTATCATGCGCACGCTGGGGGCATCATCTGGGGACATCAAGATTCTTTTCGTCGCAGAGGCCGTCATCGTTGGCTTTCTGGGAGGCATCATGGGTATAGTCTTTGGGGGGACCATTGGGTTTGTACTCAATAGCATCATGAATGTTGCAGCGTCGAACTTCGGTGGGAAGTCCGTCTCACTTTTTTCCTTCCCACTTTCTTTCCTCACCTTTATTACGGTGTTTTCTGCAGTGGTGGGATTTATGACGGGGATATTCCCTGCAAAACGGGCGGCGGAGCTCAACCCCCTCGACGCCATTAGGTATAAGTAGCGTATAATTTGACGCATTGCTTTGTTGCCTGCGTCGTGGGTCCAGTGAACGTACCCAGAGTACGTCCACTTGGACACCACTTCCTTGTCGCCTCGCACTGCATTCAAATTCGGCATAATATACAAAAATCGTGGCTCAATTTGACCCTTCCGTCTTGTTGTTAAGCCACAAAACTGTTAGAAATTAGCTACCATGGTTAAAAAAC
>JAYUQK010000069.1:0-3463 GCA_043756785.1 Candidatus Lloydbacteria bacterium
CTTCTATGTTGGCGGTGCGGAGCATGCGACACGGCACCTCATCTATGCGCGTTTTTGGCATAAATTCCTTTTTGATATCGGAGTGGTGAGTCACCCCGAGCCTTTTTCTCGCCTCCAAAACGTGGGGCTTATCATGGCAGACGACGGGAGAAAAATGTCCAAGCGCTATGGTAACGTCATCAACCCCGACGACATCGTCGACATATACGGGGCAGACTCACTGCGTATTTATGAAATGTTCATGGGGCCATTCGGACAGTCTATTGCTTGGTCGACGGACAACCTCATCGGTGCACGCCGCTTCATAGAGCGTCTGTGGCGACTGCAAGAAAAAATAGACGCATCGTGCATCGAGGACAAGGCGACCGAATTGCTCCGCCATCAAACAATCAAAAAAGTAAGTGAAGACATCGAGAGCTTTGCATTTAATACCGCCATTGCACAGCTCATGGTTTTTCTCAATCACTGCGAAAAACAGGAGCATATTCCAAGGGCGGTCTTTCTCGATTTTCTTACGCTCATTGCACCATTTGCCCCACACGTCAGTGAGGAGATTTGGCATACACTTTCCGACGCCACCGACTCCCTCCACCGTGCACCGTGGCCACAATTTGACCCAGCAAAATCTATTTCAGACACCGTCGTGGTTGGCGTGCAACTGAACGGCAAGCTTCGTGAAACATTGGAAATACAGAGAACAGAAGATGAAGAGCGCGTGAAAGAGCGGGCCATCAGTCTTCCCGTAATCCAAAAATGGCTCGACGGCGCAGCCCCCAAAAAGGTAATTTACGTTTCAGGTAAAATAATCAATATTGTGTTCTAATGCGCATGGGCGAAATAAGCCTTTATTTACAGACTTATTTGCAGTACTCCGCACAACACTCTTTTCGCTTGACAATTATTATTGAGATGCTAAAACTATAAACAACCACGTATCAGGAGGAAAGCTGTCAATACCGAAGTCATTTATTTTGTTTATTCTTATTTTTACTTTATGAGCAACCAGAGCATCTCATTCAAACCAAAGGTGGTCACCAAGCATTTTCTCTCCGTGCTCCCACGCCGCGCACAAGATGTGCTCACCAAGCGCTACGGCCTCGGTGCGGAAACAAAAAAGATGACGCTCGAGTCGATCGGCGAAAGCTACGGCATCACGCGCGAGCGCGTGCGACAGATTGAAAATTTTGCGCTCACGACGATTCGCAAGTCCGATCCATTCAAGGAGGAGCTCCCCGTGTTTGAGGAGTTGCGTGCGTCGATGCTCTCTATGGGGGCGCTCGTCCCCGAGCAGACTTTCCTCACTGAGGTTGCGTCCGAGAAGTCGTCCCAGAACCACATGCACTTTTTGCTCGTACTTGGTGACTTGTTTATCAAGCACAAAGAGGACGACGACTTTGCGCATCGCTGGAGTACGGACCCTGAGATTTCTGGAAAAGTCCACGAGTCACTACGCAAGCTCTATGCCTCCCTCTCCGATGAGGACCTCATTGAGGAGGCGAAGATGATCGAACGTTTCCTTGTGCACCTCAAAGATGTTTCTGAGGAATACAAAAAACGAAGAGATTCTGCGCCGCTGGCTTTCCTTGTCGAAAAAAATGGGAAAGAATCCACTCGGCGAATGGGGCATGGCTTCATCTCCAAATGTCTCTGCGCGTGGCGTGCGTGACTACGCATTCCTCGTCTTGCGTAAGCACGGCTCCCCAATGCACTTCACCGAAGTGGCAAAAGCAATTGGTGCACATTTTGATAAGCGCGCACATATCGCAACCACCCACAACGAGCTCATTAAAGACAAACGCTTTGTACTCGTAGGCCGCGGTCTCTACGCACTTTCGGAGTGGGGATACTCGACTGGAGTCGTCCGCGACGTCATCGCCGAGGTGCTCAAGAAAAATGGACCGCTCACACGTGAGGAAATTGTCGACAAAGTAATGCGTGAACGATACGTGAAGCCCAATACGATTTTGGTCAATCTCCAGAATCCCAAATACTTCAAAAAGAACAAAGAAAGTAAGTACAGCTCAGTCTAAATACAAATACCCCCATCAGCCAAGATGGGGGTATTTGTATTTCGTTTCGGAAAAAAACACGTTATACTCATAAGCATGATTGCATCGATGACCGCATTGTTTGATAATACGTTTTTTCATATGCTCGGTAGCATATACAGCATTGCCGCCCTCACTGCTTTTTTGTGGGGCCCAGTCCTTTTGGTTTTTCTCGCACAAAAACTCTGGCTCGAATATGTCCGCCTCGAACATATCCGCAGTAGCATCAACTTTGTGATGCTTGAAATAAAGCTTCCTCGTGTCATCGATAAAACACCAATGGCGATGGAGCTCGTCCTTCAGGCATTCCACCAGACGAGCTCGGGTAACTGGTACGAGCGTTGGTGGGACGGGAAGGTGAAGTCTTGGTTTTCACTCGAGATTATTTCTATCGAAGGCAATGTGAAGTTCATGGTGCGCACCCCAACAAAATTTAAAAAACTTATCGAGAGTCATATTTATGCACAATATCCCGATATTGAAGTGGTCGAGGTGGGAGACTACGTCTCGCTCGCTCCATACATGCATGAAAAAGAAAAATGGACTCTTTGGGGCTGTGAGTATGCACTCACGAAACCCGACCCTTATCCCATCAAAACATATGTGGACTACGGACTAGACAAGGTCGGTACAGAGGAAGAGTTCAAGAGTGACCCCATTACCTCCACCATCGAATTCCTTGGAAGCATTGGTCGTGGTCAGCAAATATGGATGCAGATACTTGTGCAGGCAAATGGCGCCCGCTACAACACGCAAGGATCGTGGTTTGGAAAACATGACTGGAAAGATGAGGGTAAGCATCTCGTGAAAGAAATGCAGGCAAAGTTTTCTGGTGAAGGTGCGCCGAAGCCCTCTAAGTCAGACACAGAGGCAGTGGCCGCCATTGAGCGCTCGCTTTCGAAGATAGGCTTCGACTGCGGCATTCGCACGCTCTATATCGCAGAAAACGAGCACTATGACCCTACAAATATTGCCGGTATCACTGGTGCCTTCCGCCAGTACAGCTCGCAGACCCTCAACGGTTTTAAGCCTGTGCATACGACCGCTTTTGACTACCCTTGGCAGGATTACCACGATCACCGTTTAAATAAAAAGAAAAAGCATATTTTTGATGCGTATGTGCGCCGTTCGTATTTTTATTCGCCATACAAGAGCCACCCATTTGTACTCAATAGTGAGGAGCTTGCCACCATTTACCATTTCCCTGGCGGCGTCGCTGAGACCCCCACCTTTACGCGCATTGACTCACGCAAGGGCGAGCCACCCGCAAACCTTCCCGTATGATAGAGGGCAGAGAGACTTCTGGTGGGGAAGAAATCATATTACCACCACGCAGTAGAGGGAAAATTTTTCTATTGGGTGTCCTCGCCCTCATGCTTTGTGCATTTTTTTTGTTGTGGTACGCCTCGCGCTCA
>JAYUQK010000070.1:0-9624 GCA_043756785.1 Candidatus Lloydbacteria bacterium
GCACCGGTGGAATTGCGACGCCTTACTTTAAGGCCAACAATTTCGCTTTCGCCTACGCTTAAGTAGACGGCGCGAAGCGGGAGTACGCCTGATAGGCCCGTACTTCGTGTCATATTTTCAGGATAAGCGGTAATGTGCCCGACACTGCCGACAAAAATCAAGGGTGTAGTGCGCATGGGGTTTTGTTTGCCTAGCCCCCATGCCATGAAATCAATGAGACAACCTACGCACGTAGATCTCTGTACTCTTCTCTTCTGGACGCGGATTCGCCTCCGCCACTTCCACAATAAAGAAAATGCCCTTATTAAAGGGCATTTTCTTTTATGGCGTACGTTTGCTTATGAAAACAACCCCGCTTTGTGCGGGGTTGTTTTTACTTTTACACAATGGCTTACGACAAATGCTTCGAGACGAGCTTCGTCATCTCAAACATGTCGACAACGGCTTTTCCGCCAAAGACTGCCTTTAGATTTGCATCTGCAATAATATTGCGCTTTGCCTTTGGGTCCTGAAGATTATTCTTCTTGATATAGACCCAGAGCTTCTTCACGACCTCTGAGCGAGGAAGTGGCCCCGCTCCGACAACCGCTGCGAGCTCGGCGGTAACTGCAAGTGGCTTCATAAATGCTGAGTTCACTTTCTTTGCAACAACTTTCTTTGATACCGCTTCTACTGTAGATTTTGCTTTTACCACGTTAGACATTATTAGAATAAGTACTTCTCAGCATACCACCTTATTCGCTTTATGCAGAGTAGCTCTGTCTCGTAACTATTGGCACCGACGCGCTCTCCATGTATAAGATTTTGCACACGAGCCTTCGTGGGACACAAAAGATTAAATGCCGTATGCCTTTTTGAGAAATGTCTATTCAGCTCCTCCTGGCGGATTACTCAAACATGCACGCAAGAGAGCCGTTTCTGTCCATCCACACTGGCCGCTGGCTTGGCGTTCGCACTTCGTATTTTTATAGCAAGCGAATTCAGGTCTAAACATACAGTTTGATGCTACGTCGGGACTATCGGAGCAGACCTCGCCCGAGCATCCGCCCGTGTAGCATGCGGCGGGGGTGGGTGGGGGTGGGGGTGGGGGTGGCACAGCGGCACCACTAGGGTGGCGCACCACGCCAAATGTGAGTTGGTACTCTCCTTCTGTTATGCTCTTTCCTTCTTTGGGGTATGGTGTCGCCGCAACGAACGTGATTGTTTCATTTTTAGTGGTTATTGAGTTGCCCAGCTCCACAATTTGCGTACTCGTGCCCACACCCGAGACAATGCGCACCTCGGCCTTGAGCGTGCCGGCCCATATGCACGTCACCCCAGTCGGGCAACGACTTTCGTCAAATGCACGCAGGGGCTCTATGGAGAGATGCGTAAATTGTGCTCGCTCACCAGTACGCACAGTTACGTTTCCATATGCAAGAAATTTTGGCGGGACGGCGGGGGGCGGTGCCACGGCAGCTCCGCTAGTTGCAGTATTTGTCGTGGTGGCGTACTGCGGGTTTCCGTCTGAAATAACGGGTGGATTTATATACACACTCTCTTTATTGGAACGGGAAAGAAAAAAAACAAAACCGAAAAGAACGACCGTTGCGAGTCCGAGGAGAATCCAATTTTTTTTATTCATGATGAAAAATATTCAGTAAGAGAGAGTAAGGGTGCGCTACGTTCTTATCAGTATAGCAAATTGGTACATTATCGCCCCATCATCAAACCGTTTCGGTATATGGGTCATTCTTGAACTTCACTCAGTCATCATCAAAATCCACTAGAATTGAGTCTCAAACACTCGTATCGGGGAGTGTCTATACAAAACCCACTTTTTCATGGAAGCCTACATCGCAAATATTCTTACACAACTTTCTGAGTTTACTTTTTTTGTTGCACTGGCTTCACCGCTACTAGGGGGAGAGGTCGCAGTACTCGGACTTGCATTCTTGGCAGGGCAAGGGACTTTTTCATTGTGGGGGGTCATCCTAGGCAGTTTTTTTGGAATGCTTCTCCTCGATCTTGGCTGGTTTTTACTCATGCGTTTCCCCATCACAGAAGGCATGAAAACATGGGGAAAATCTTCAGCAAAATATCGAGAAGTTCAAGCGCGCGTCGAATCATTCGCGCGGGGAAACGACGTGCTTGTACTCTTTATTTCAAAACTATTGGTCGGTACGCGTGTTTTGACGATTGCGTACCTCAGTATGCGCAAAATCACTTTTTCCCAGTTTCTTTTTTATGACAGCATCGCAACGCTACTGTGGGCTGTCCTACTTGTATGTGCAGGCTGGGCTTCTGGGCGTGGATACGTAAATACCCTTGCAACACAGAACACGCCCTTTGCGCTCTTTTTATACCTACTTTGCCTTCTCTGGTTGTGTTACATACTCCTATTACTACTTAGGCGATGGATATTATGCAAATGAATAAAGACAACCAGCGCGAGGTCGTGAGGGAGTTTATCTTTATCCACGGCTATACTGGTGGCATATCTGACTTTTGCGAACTCCCCAGACTCCTCCGTGCAACATTTAGCGCAAACATCTCATGCCCGCTACTTCCTGGCCATGGAACCCGAGTTGAGGACTTGATCGGACTCAGCATCGAAGACCTGTACGCTGGCGTGGAGAGAGAAGTGCAAGAGTCAGTACGCAAAGGAAAAAAGGTAATACTCGTTGGCCTCAGCATGGGGGCGCAGGTAGCACTTTATCTGGCTTCAAAATATGCCGTGGAGGGCGTGGTTGCGATCGCAACGACCCACCAGCTCCGCTTCCCTCTCAATCTTTCAATTACTCAAACCGTCGTATCCCTAAGAGCAACGTGGCGAAAAAAATTTACCCCAATCGAAAAGAGGTTTCGACTGGGGGACGCGGACATTTGTTATGACGAGATGCCATCCGATGGGTGGTTTATACAGAGAAAGCTAGGTGCTCTGGTAAATACAAACGCAAAACGAATTACGCAACCCATACTTTTTATTCATTCAAAAAATGAACGCTTGGGGAGCCCCCACGCGGTTGCCAAACTTGCACAAAACATTACGGGACAAACAACGCTTCGGCTGCTTGAAAATACAAGTCATAACATGTTTTATTCACCAGTGCGGGCGCTAGCACTAAAGCACATCGTCACGTTCATCCGCGACGAGAAGCTGTGCGAAGTACGCAAGGTGGTCGAAGGAAATGCAGAAAAGGTGACCGTGATTATTCCTGCATACAACGAAGCGCGACGTGTCGAGGCAATACTCGAGACGCTTTCGGGAGTTCCCCTTATAAACGAAATTCTTGTTGTCGATGACGGCTCGACGGACGGCACGAGTGAGCGTGTTCGCGCGTTTCACAACGTGACGCTACTGATAAACGCAGAGAACATTGGAAAAGGGGCGAGCATGGACCGCGGAGTACGACGTGCAAAAAATAACGTCATATTTTTTTGTGATGCGGACCTGATGGGATTCACAAAAGAGCACGCGATGGGGATAATAGAGCCCGTACTCAATAGGACGTGTGAGATGTTCGTGGGCGTACGAGGCAACTTTATGCAGCGCGCAGTGCAACTTTGGGGACTAAATTCTGGTGAGCGCGCGTTGCGCAAAGAGGTGTGGGAGACACTCCCCGCATATTATAAGTATCGCTATCGCATTGAGGTCGGCCTCAACCGACACGTAGCCGCACGCGGAGAAGGTGGGCTTGCGTGGAAAATATTTAACTACACCCAACCTCTTAAAGAATCGAAGTATGGTTTCCTTCGTGGCACGGCCTTGCGTTGGTGGATGAACTTTGACGTATGTTGCGCTTATTTCATTTATCCTTACATAACACATGCTTCTCAAAAAAGAGAAATGCTAAGCCACAGTCGCTCGCACTAAACTCTCGATGAGCTTCAGTGCTGCTTTCTGTGCAGTGGCATCAGCCGCCTCACTCAAGTGAGTAAACGCGCTCCGTAACCCTTCCTGATCTTCCACCAGAGCGAGGTCGCTCACAAAAAAATCTTTCGCATTAAACATGTGACCAAGAGCGATTGCGTTCGCCGGAGAGAGCGGAACTGGGCCGCAAGTTTCATAAGAGAGAAAATCTTCTTTGTACTCGGCTGGTCGAGCGAAATGATCGACTGAGCCAGATTGATGCCGTCCTTCCATGATTGCTTAGGTTAGCCAGTATGCATAAATGGTAGCACATCTCCAGACAGAAGTCCATAGCATGTGTACCCCATCGATTGTCCTCACTCTTTGTACTTGCTATACTTTAATACATAAGGCGTTACGGTAACCTACTCTATATATGAATCTACAAACAGGGATGGCGACGGATACTATCGAGCTTGTGCGGCTCATATTTGTGCGCGCGATGGATGCTCGTGCATCAGACGTACACATCGAGCCGACCTCTACTGCCATTCGCATACGATTTCGTATCGACGGCACGCTATTTGACCAAGGCACCATTCCCATCCGCGAGCTCGACCAAATACTCACCCGCTTAAAGGTGCTCGCGAATCTCAACATTGCCTCAAGCCCAATACCTCAAGACGGACACTTTGAACTCGACACGAATGCACTCTCCCCAGGGCAGGCATCTGAACCCGAAAAAAACGCCACCCTTGCAGAAGTGGAAAGTGAGGTAAAGGAAAAAAGGGTTCTCGACGTGCGCATCTCAGTATTCCCCACCATCAACGGGGATGCCGCCGTCTGTCGGCTACTCAACCGCGCTGAGGCACTCTTCTCTATTGATGAACTCGGGCTCGACGTCGAAATGCTGACAAAGGTGCGCAGCCTCCTCTCGCATAGCTACGGCATGGTACTCATCACGGGGCCATCTGGTGCAGGCAAAACGACCGCGCTCTACTCCATCCTCCGTGAAACAATGGGTACAGAAAAAAATATTATTACACTCGAAGATCCTGTGGAGTTTCACCTTGATAACATTAGGCAAATTCAAATGCAGCCAGAGCGCGGAATGACCTTTGCGCTGGGCATGAAGTCTATCCTCCGCCAAGACCCCGACACCATCATGATCGGAGAGATCCGTGACCAAGAAACTGCCGAGCATGCCGTGCGTGCTGCACTCATTGGGCGCATCATCTTCTCTACCATTCACTCCAACACCAACATTGGCACCGTTGCGCGCCTCATCGACATGAACATCGAGCGCAGCCTGATTGCCTACGCACTAAACGGAGTCATCTCCACAAGGCTTGTCAAAAAGATCTGCCGCAACTGCATTATCCCCTACACTCCCTCAGCGGAGTATCTCAAATATCTTGAATTTGACGCCGGAGCTCACCAGTTCACCAAGGGTGCCGGGTGCGAGAAATGCTCTGGTACGGGCTACATTGGGAGAACGGGGATTTTCGAGGTGCTTGATTTTGACTCCACCCTGCGTGCAATGATCATCGACCGCGCATCGATGGCAGATCTCCAAAAATATGTCGAAGCACGTGGTCTTAAGACATTAAAACAGGATGCGATAGAAAAAGTACTGCAGGGCATCACGACCATCGAGAGCGTCGCCCACGTCATCTAGGGAAGCTTCATTAAGTGGCGAACTTCTTTGTTGCGGGGCCCCAGTAGCTTGGTCAACAGATATGAATATGTCTTCCCCATTACCCCCACTACATGGGCTGTACACCTTTTGGATATTTCTGAAAATACCTCAAAAGGTCTTGCGGAACGGGTCCCTACCCACTCCTCACCCTGCGCCGCAAATTTCATCCACTTAATGAAGCTTCCTTGTTTCCATGGGATTGGTTGACTTTTTTACAAAATAGTGCAGAGTGGGTTCAGTATTTCGTACGTTGAAACTTAAATTTACAGGAGGGCTCCATGCCCAAGAAAGCCGTAAGGACCGAGCTGCTGACATTCGCACCACACACCACGTATGCAGTCCTCGCCTCACAGACAACGATCGCTACAGAACTCGGTGACCTCAAATTGGCCGATGTAAGTGATGCGACTGTTGTCATCTTCGGAGAAGAACTGCGACTACGCGTACGGCTCTTCACCACCCCCAAGATTGAGGTGGTTCTGAAAAAGACGAGAAAATCGGCGAATGCTGTTCCTGGTGAATGTCGCATTGGTAACACCATGTACCCACTCATCACGCACAAAGAAGGAGGGGCTACGCTCGCTCCACTACTATCCACTGAAGGATACGACGAACCGCTAGATGGGTGCACCATCGCGAGCATGCTCGCAGATATAAGGCCATATGCAAGGTGTGCGGGTGGCATACACATGGAGGTGCACCCGCCAACACCGTCACTCTTTCATGAGCCATTACCAGACGAGGAGGAGATCTTTCATCTCTTTCTCTCTACGGTCCCCATGAATGACGTTTACATGCATTATCCGCAAGAGTTTTTTGGGCTCGAAGTCTTGACTTCAGTGGGGTACTACGCGGCGCTGAAAGCATCGCGGGGTCGCGGTATAGTGCTCACTGACGGAAAAAACGCTGTCGCACAAATCGTCGGAAACAACATATACATCTTGTTTAACCCACTAAAGATGGTCGAAGTGGGGGAAGAAAAAATGCGTACTATCTTTCGCAAGACACTCGCACTCATATTCAGCCACATACTGGCGCGTGAGTGGGCAGATGAATTTGTGGAAATGGGTGGAGGGGAAGACGGGCTGTGCAGCACTGAAGATATCATGGCCCTTATCGACACTCATGCAGCAGGCACTCTCGCTGAGCTTAAGAAAAAGATTGTCAAAAAAATGAACGCAATCCGAGAAGCAGAGGAGGAGCTGCGGCTGAAACTGGAAAGTCTCGCGGATCTCAGGCGCATGCACAAGCTCCTCGTTCGCGACGAATTCTACGAGAAGCCTCTACGCGCACATTTACTAGGGGACTACGAACGCATGCGTGCCCACCCGCTCGTGAGTGGCATGCAGATAATAGAGAAATGTGGACTTGAAGTAGCAACACGGATTATTTATATTACTTACGATGGCGTATGCCGCCGCATTGGTAGGTTTATGATTCGCTTCAATATGACTGGAGGTGTCGTTATCTGGTGCAGAGAGTCGTACCACCCGAAGGGCGTGCCGCATCCGCACATAAGTCCTTGGAATGGACCGTGCTTTGGAAATGCGACCGCCACAATCAGGGAAGCAGTTGCAGCATATGAGTATGGTGACGCACTCGAGTACGTCCTCACATGGCTCACGGAAGGATACACACCAGAGCTCGTCATACACAACCACGTCGAGGAATGGCCGATAGACAACACCTCCGAAGGAGCAACGCAATGAGTGAAAAACCCGAATTAAACTTTTCCCAACAGCAAAACTTGTTTAACCCAAAGACTGCTAGGGCGGTGCACGTCATAGGCGCAGGATCAGTCGGCAGCCTCGTGGTAAACCAGCTCGCGCGCATTGGTGCCTCCGACATCACCGTGTGGGACGACGACTCCGTCGACTCACACAACGTCGGGCCATCACTCTATGGGCAAGGCGACGTCGGGTACTTCAAAGTAGAGCGGCTACGCAGAATCATCGAGCGCGACACTGGCGTACGCATTTCCGTAATGCAGCAAAAATATGCGGGTGAGCCCCTACGGGGTAGTGTCATTGCATGTGTCGACACCATGGAGGCGCGTAAGTGTATCTGGGCTGCGGTGAGGAAAAAACTCTTCGTCGACATACTCGTCGACACGCGTACCGCAGAGCGATTTGTGCAAGTATTTGCAACGCGGCCATGCAAGGCAGAAGACATTCTGCACTACGAAGCCTTCCTCTCCTACGCGACCACCGAGGCTGCACGGCAAATGTGCGGTGAACACAGCATCATCTTCATCGCATCACGCGCTGCGTCTATTGCAGTAGAGGCCTTGTCAGACTTCTGGAAGTCTGGTAGAACAGAATTCATGCGATTGGAGCAACTCGGCTCCGACGTATTCATCCACCCCACACAGGAGTAAATAAATGGGAAAACCAAGCATGATGACCGTGGCGCTCAGCCAAGTCCCCCTAAAGGGCAAGCCACAAAATTCACAGGTTGAAGTGCCGATGACGGCAACGACAGTCGGTGAAATGGCCAAGACACTGAAGCTCGACCTCAAAAATCGCAACGTGAGCGTCAATGGCACACCAGCCACTGCAGACACCGTTGTGGCCGCAAACGCCAAAGTCGAAATCCGCGTCACCGAACGCCCCCAAGGTTCGTAAGTCTTCTCGAGTTCTTTCGTTCGAACCCCAGCCGCTCATCATGAGCGGCTTTTTTATACCCCAAAGAGTGAACAGCAGCCCCCGCGTCAAGCCGGTAGGAATAGAAGGATTGACGCCCATTCTGAGCACAATTGTATTTTTGCTATAGTCCGTTATGATTCCCATATGAATGAACATTCGGAGATGGGAAATTATGCTCAGCAGGAACAAGAACCACCAATAGGAATTACCAGCGATAGTGAGCTTGTGAACCTCAAGGCTGAACAATTTCAACCGATGATCGAAACACTCCGAAGTGCAAATACCATCTGCCAGGCGGAGGATGCATTACAAGCAATGCCCGAGACGACTTGCGTAGCAATAGCTGAAGCGGGCTTTCCTGAAATTAGTAAGGCTATTCTTTTGGGTGCACTTTCTGCAAGCATGCTTGCTGCACCAGAGACGACACTGGCGGGACAAGAAACCATAACAATTCCCAAAGAGCATGTCCTGAGATTCGAAAAAGACACGGGGCTGAAACTTGAGGAACTCGCACAAAAATATGGCATACGAATCGATCACTCAATAACCACCCCAGGGGCTAGCAAATGGGTAATTCATGTCGCACAAGTACACGGGCAAATGACGGAAGAGGCTGTACTGGCTCCGGTGGCTATCACAAAAAGTCAGACAAAAGTTTATGATGTGCTGAGTGAGCTAAGGCGGAATGGGGTGACCACAGTCTTTAACGAAGGTCACACAGACAGACGAACCAGATGACGTGCTGACACTCATTCAAAAAGCATGCACAGAAAAACGCAACAATGCACCGAGTGACGAGAGTAAGAATGATAAACTCTTTGTGTTGAACGGATTTTTTAATACTGCGGTACGCAGTTATCTCCAGACTCCTACATCCTACGGCATAAATACCCAGAACAATGAAGTATTAACCAAGCTTGGTGCCGCCACCTTGCTAGGTTGCGAAGGAAAAATGCAAGTGCTCCCCGCTGAAGACCTCGAAGTAAATCAGTCCATACGAAGCCTCGATATATTTGGTGACAGTAATGAGGTGATGGAACCCTATAAAAAAGCACTTGCTGAGGCCATCATGCTCGGATATACAAAAACTGGTGTTTTAAACTTTAATGACAAAAATGCGCTCGCCAAATATGAGAAGGCGATTGGCGACTTTTTGACGTACAACTTCTCTAGTGCAACCTTTGATACTGACCCAATGGCGACGTTACTTTCACGACTAAAGGACAACAACGTGCGTGCCGTATTTGAAGACTTCAATCAGCATTTCGAGATTACAAAAAACAAAGCACTTAAATTTGACCGTGAAATTATCGCACTCAAGCAAATTGCCGCATATACAGAATCAAGCCCCACGGCAACTGCAATTCCCCTCGTATACGGAGCAGTACACAACTTTGTTTCATCTCTACCCGCGCACAACAAGGACAACCCCATCAAACTAAATTACA
>JAYUQK010000071.1:0-3398 GCA_043756785.1 Candidatus Lloydbacteria bacterium
CCGCCACGCTTTCCATTGATCCTGCGACGGGGGACTTCGGCCCAGGGGATACATTTGTGCTCACGGTGCGGCTCGACCTCGCACTCGATGAGTGTGTGAATGCCGCCAATATCGCACTCAACTACCCATCCGACTGGATGAAGGCATCTGCGGTGTCGAAGGGGGAGTCGCTCCTTACGTTGTGGCCCGAGGAGCCGCTCGTTCTGCACGAGAAAGGCACCGTGAGTTTCTCAGGTGGAATACCTGCTGGCTACTGTGGGCGCGTCGAGGGTGACCCAGGAAAGACAAATATTTTAGGAAAAATAGTCTTCAGTATCCCAGGGAACATGATCGGTGGAAAAACAGCAACAGGATCTACTCCACTCGAGCTTTCTTTCTCGCCGGACTCCGAGGTGCTCGCAAACGACGGCTTCGGTACACCTGTGCCACTTGCACTGCGTGGGGGAGCGTATGTGCGCACAGTCACTTCGTCGGGAAAGGGTAACGAATGGCTCGACATCGTGCATGGCGACGACCTTCCTCCAGATATTTTTACCGCCGCACTCATCACAGATCCGAAAACATTTCAAGGAAAATATTTTATTGTATTTTCTACAGTCGACAAGCAAAGTGGGGTCCATCATTATGAAGTACAAGAGGACGATCCCGCACGTTTCGGTATGGTGCGAGGAAAGGCTGGCGAGCAAGCACTTTTTATTACTGCAACGAGCCCTTATGTGCTCCGTGACCAAGAGCTGGGGAGCCGTATTATTATTCGCGCCATAGACCATGCGGGTAACGTCCAAGAGACCATTCTCCCTCCAAAGGATGGTCTCGGTGCATCCAACACGAAGGCACCTGGGGGCCGCGTAAGCCAAGTGTGGTGGTACCTACTTGGTGGCGCCGCGCTCCTTCTTTGTGTCGCCATCGCTATGCGCTTACGAAGGAGAGGTACACCCAATGTTGAATAATCGTGAACTTCCCACTTAAAATATTTTCATATTTGCGCACATGCATTTTTGTGCTTGCACTACTTTTTCCGAGCATATCAGCTGCCGCCGACGCAACGATGGAGCTTTCGCCGAGCGTGGGAACCTACAGTGTCTACGATGACGTCGTGCTTCAGGTGCTGGTCTCCTCAGATGACCAGCTTGTGAGTGCCGTCGAGGGGCGACTCTCCTACAACCCCAAAGAGCTCACAGTGACACGACTCACAAAAGATAAGTCAATCGTTACTTCTTGGACACAAGAGCCGACCGTTGATCGCGAGCTCGGTACGATAGTTTTTGGTGGCGCGCTCGCAACATCAACCATTCTCCGTGGTGCGACAATCATCACCCTCACCGTGCGCCCTGAGCGCTCTGGTGAGGTGCGTCTGCGTTTCGAGGGTGGTGCTGCCATTATTTCTGCCGACGGTTTGGGGAGTAACATTCTCACGAGTTTTAAAAGTGGGAAATATCGCATCAAGCCAGAGGAGTTGACCGAGGAGAGTGCGGTGCCCGCATCACCCACCACTTCATCCACCGCAAAACCCACAGAGGGTGAGGTGCTGGGTGCGACCACGACACATCCCGCGCCAGTCGTTGACCTGACCCCACCCACCGACTTTCTCCTCACGGAAGTCCCCGGACGAGAAGGCGCAGATCCCGATATTGTTGTCGAGTTTTCTGCTACTGACACACTTTCTGGGGTAGCGTATTACACATTTTCAGTCGATGGGGGAGAGGCGACGCGTTTTGTGGACCGTGGCACGCATCGCTATGCGTATCGTGCGATAACCCCTGGCGTGCACACACTACGCGGCGTCGCCTATGACCATGCGGGAAACATGACGGAGCGTTCGCTGGTCTCCACCGTACAGGAGAAAAGCGGAGCCGAGGCGACTGACGAAAACGCGCTCCTTCTGGCCTCGGTGGTGCGCACTCCCCCGTCTATATTTTTTTCTGGCATACTCGATCGTCATCCATTTTTGCCGATTATGTTTTTACTTTTTTTACTCTTTGCGTGGTGGTGCGTGCGGCTATTTATACAGACTCCTGTGGGTGCGCATGGAAATGGCGAATATGCCTCAGCATCAAATCATAACAGTGGGAGCGAAAGTCTCGCACTCGGGCAAGTTGTCCTCGCTCCTCGAATAAAAAATAACGAGTGAAGAAGTTGCGCGGGGAAATTAAAATAATCCCATGAGCATGCGCACATCTGCAAAGCTGACCTTCCCGTCACTATTTACGTCAGAGTCTTTGTTGTATGCACGAAATGTTTTTATGTACAGTGCGTTGACATCGAGGAGGGATAGTACGCCGTCTTGGTTTATATCCGGAGAAGGTGTACCCTTTGTGCGCACATAAAGAGTGAGCACACTACTCCCCGAAATTATATTTGTCCCCGAACCATTGCTTGCGAGTATTTGCCCATCCTTCATGCTCACCGTTGCAACCCCTTCCTTGAGTGCTTTTATACGCATTAGGAGTACTGTACCTTCGACGGGCGTGTTCGCTTTCTCACCGATCATCCCACCTGAGAATCGCAGCGTACCATCATCCTTCGTATATGCGGGCTCTTCGGCCCATAGGTCCACTACTGAAGAGATGCGCGAGAGTGACACTACTTCGATCGTTGGAGTGAGGAGCACTGCGCCCCCGATAGCGTTGACGGGCTCCTTTGTGCGCATCGCAAGTGTGATGTCCGCCTCGTCATCGACGAGCATGAAATTGCTGGATGCACTACTAAAGGAAAAAATATTTCCGACCCCGATCGTCCCCGTTGAGTTAATGACAACTAAAAAAATAATTGGCGCACTCAAGATTATTTTATATTGGTGGTTTTTGAAAAATGTATTGAACATATATTCATCATCTCATGCAAAGAGGCTCATGCAAATAGTTGCAAATGCAAAAAGATGTATTGCGTAAAAAAAAAGTTGTGTTCTATTTTTTATCAAAATTATATCACCGCCATTTTTCGATTCCTAAAACATTTTTATTTTTTTTGCTGTTGGGTAAGGTGATGTGCAATAAACTTTCTTTGTAGGGTCGAATGGCGCGTAATAGAGAGGCTTTTATGGGTGATTGGGGCGTGTTGATTAATAAAAAATAGTTGGTGCCTCAGTAATCCCCATAAATATTTTTTTTCTCTAAAATACCCCAATATTATCGTGCGTATTTGGTAGAATCTATTCACTCAAGCGAAGCTCTTTCGTGAGGGAGGAAACAATACATGTTGCTATGGAATAACAAGCCTTTTTTTAATGTGCTGCGCTCGATGATCGCAGGGTTTCTTGCTTTTGGTTTACTTGCGGGCGATGCCAACCTCGCCCTCGCAGCCTTCCCCCACCAACTCTCATACCAAGCCAAGCTCACCAACGCTGCAAACGTCGCCCTCGCTGACGGTGCATACAACGTCGCCTTCCGCCTGTACAC
>JAYUQK010000072.1:0-3393 GCA_043756785.1 Candidatus Lloydbacteria bacterium
CGCTGAATCCGTTACCGTAAGGGTGGCCGACCTCCATGCGCTTGCCCCCGCTGCGTTGCTACAGCGAATACTCAGTGTGCCACCGCTAAAATGAGGTCCGCTTGATAGGTTGGTCAGACTCGTTGCGCCGACGTTCGTAGGACCATTACCAAAACCCTGATACTCGCAAGCGGTGGCGTTGCTTGAGGTGAAGGAAATGGCTGTTAGGGCACCAGAAGCTATGGTACTTGGAGTAAGAGTGAGCGTATCGACGGTGGGTAGCGCGGGGCCGACTGTCGCTGTACAGGTGGCACCAGAAACCGCTGTTGTTCCATTGCTACAGGAAATGGTAGCGGAGCCGGTATATCCGGAAGCGCTATTTGCGGCCACCACAGAGGCGCCGCTTGCAAGACCTGATACGTCATATTGGCAATTGCTCCAGTAACTCGGTCCTGTACATGATAACGGGGGGGGTATGGGTGCGCTACAACCCAACGCGTTACTACCAGTGTTCGACCCAAGACAATCCCATATATATTGAGTGGTGGTGTCTGGTTGATCCACCAAGGTACCCGGTGAGCAGCTGTTTTGCGTCACACCACAGACAGCGTTTATGATGGGGAGAGGCTTGGGTTCGGTGCAATTAATCGAACTACCACCATTCAACCCACTACAGAGCCAGACGTATTGAGTAGCGTTGTCTGGTTGATCCGAAGAAGTACCAGCGGTACAGTTGTTTGCTGTTGCGCCACAGACACCGTTTATGGGGCGAGGAACTACGGTGATGGTGACACGAGCATTTGCTGTCTGATTTGTCGAATAGCACGCAAAATCGAGGGTCCACGTACCAATACTATTAAACGTACCGGGCTGAAGAGTTGCTGTTCTTAGGCCTGTATCAAAATTCCCAACCGCGAGGGCACCACTTCCCCGATACGAGCACAGGTAAGCATTACCGGCGACATAAGTAACGCCTACTGCCGTATCCCCCACAAAAATTGTCTGATTTGGAGCTGCGCTCACAAATGGATTGCAGAATTCCCAATCGAAAGTGAGGTTGCCGTCAAGATCCCTTATTTGGTGAGAAACTCCCAGTTCACAAGAAGCAGGAATGTAGGCCCCACCACTTGCGCCACGCGGAGAGAGGTCGGCCACACCCACCTCGAGGTCGGACGTCGACCGCTGTGCCACATGCGCACCCCCTAGTGATGCGTCAGGCGCGAGTATGAAGGAGCCGAGCAGTATTGTTGTCACAAGGAACGGCGTGAGAAAGCCGAGAAATACGAGCGCGGCATGTGTTGTGCTTGGCTTGTGTGCACCCTCCTTTTTGTGCTCTTTATCTCCTTGATGCAAGTGCTTTTGTGCGTGCGAATATTTGCGCATACGAATAAATGGGTTAGTGGGTTACCACAGTAAATATAAAATATGTAAGCTTAATGTATTATACAGAGTGGCGTCCATACTATGCAAGCGATTTTCGCTACGTTTATTGCGTGAGGAGTAGGTTGGCGTCGATGCTTTGGCGCATTTCTCGAAGTCCCCTTTCGTAGGATGCAGGGTCGTTGCCTGTATACGCGGCCCCCCATGCGGCAGGGGTGAGGTTGGCGGCGAATACTTGTGCGGCGAGGAAGGCGTCTCTCGCTTTTTCTTTTTCTCCGAGGTTCAGTAGCGCCACGCCGTAGGAGTTTTGGAGCCACGCATTACTCTGGTGCGGCAAAATTATCTCGATGGTCTCTTTTACCTCTTTATACTTCCCTTGCTGAAAGTAGATCCACGCCAAGTCCACATGCCCTGCCCACGTAGAGGGTTTACGGCGATTAAATTCCTGAAATGCCGCTATGGCTTCTGGGTAGCGCTTGTCGTAGCCATAGATGAGCCCGCGTAGATAATAGAGGCGGTGCTCTGTAGGGTTCAACCGCTCCTCTAGGCTTGCGAGGAGGAGCGCCTCATTGAAACGCTCCCGTAGAAATGCGATGCGCGAGAGGTTGAAATGAATCAGTGGTGCCTCTGGTGCAACGAGGAGCGCAGCCTCGAAATACCTCTTTGCCGCGGTTAAGTCATACTCTCCCTCGCCTCCAAAATGGTAATACCCGAGCTCCATCAATACGTCTTTGTCCCAGAGGGCAAAGGAGGCAATGAGGGGCTCGGGGATACCCACGCCCTGCATCTTCTGGATGGCGCTCTTTGGAGAGTGGTGAAGCAGCACAATACCAAGAGACAATACGAGCAGGGATACAAACACGAGTGAGAAAAGTCCGAGCATAAACGCACTCTGCCAAGTGGCCCGAGCCAGTGCTCGTGCATGGTAGCTTTTCTTTAATTGCTTCATGATAAAATATGATAACATAAATAAACGCGCATTTACAAAAATACTCTAAAAAAATCTATGAACTTCCTCCACCGCCTCGCCACCACACTACAAAAGAAAGCCTACGCACAGACCGAGCCTGTGCGTATGGCCGACGTGTGCAATGTGGAGGCAGTGCGTGGTGCACGGGTCATTGATATTCCCTATCGCCACGTCATCATTGACGACATATTCACCAAAGAGTTTTATGGCGAGTTGTGTGCATATTTTAATAAGAAGAAGGCGCATGGGCTTCATGAAACACGTACCCCAGAGCGGTTTAATGCATTTATGGATGTGGAGAAGCCATACGACGGGTACGTTTTTTCGGTGACATACCAGCCAGATGCGCCGACGAATTTCTTTTTTTCCAATGAATGGAACCTCTACTTTTCACAACTCTTTAGTAGGCCAACAGACCAGACGACCGCGATTGGGCTCCACTTCCACAAAAAGGGCGACCGGACGGGCTGGGTGCACAACGACCTCGCACTCAAATCCTTTAATACAAAAAATGTACTGGCAAACAAAGTGATCTCTGTCCCCTATGTCACCGGCGAGGAGTCTGATGCAGTAAGCAAGGAGGGCAAGAAGAGTACGACCTTCCTCTCGCGGCGAGCTATCACCATTTTGTATTATCTCAACAACACGACAGACGAGGATGTCGGTGGTGGGACGGGAATGTATGATGCACTAGAGAGTACGGAGCCAGCAAAAATAGTTGCGCCAAAAAATAATAGGCTTTTTGCATTCGAGGTCAGCCCGAAGTCGTACCACGCATTTCAAGGAAATCACACCGACCGTTCCTCACTCGCGCAATGGTTCCACATCGACAACGAGTGGTGCAAGAAGTATTTTACAAAATGAACTTCCTCCACCGCCTCGCCACCACACTACAAAAGCACGCATACGCACAGACCGAGCCTGTGCGTATGCAGGACGTGTGCAACATGGAGGGAGTGAGTAGTGCACGGGTCATCGACACTCCCTACCGCCACGTCATCATTGACGACATATTCACCAAAGAGTTTTATGATCAGCTTTGTGCATATTTTAATAGGAAGAAG
>JAYUQK010000073.1:0-3392 GCA_043756785.1 Candidatus Lloydbacteria bacterium
AACTGACTCGGAAGTTCAACTGTATCCCACTCAACGTGTTCCATGGAAAGGTCGTGCAAGCTGCTTCCACCCGCGACATGATGGAGCGTGTGTCCAAATTCATGGAACAGCGTCTCCACCTCACTATGCGTAAGATACGCATCACCACCATCGGCTGAACGACTGGCGTTGCAGTTAAGATACGCGACAGGAACGATCATGCCCTCCTTGGTTTCTCGTGATGCCAAAAGTACGTCCATCCATGCACCACTGCGCTTTCCCTCTCGTGCATACATGTCGGCATAGAACGCGCCACGAAGCACACCCTCGGCGTCGTGTACTTCGTAAAAGCGCACTTCGGAATGCCATGCAACTACGTCAGTGCGCAACACAAGGGTGAGGTCAAAGAGTTTTTTTAAGGTATACGAGAGTCCTTCCATCACCTTCGTAAACGGAAAGTATTGCCGGATAAGCTCACTGTCTATGTCATACAGCTCTTTGCGCATGCGGTCCTCGACAAAGGCCATATCCCAAGCCTCGAGGCTATCGATCCGCAGTTCCCAGGGAAGGTTTTCTTTCGCAAACTTACTCATCGCCTCAAACTCAGCGATCGCTTTGGGTCTGGCGAGATTGGCCAAGTCGAGGAGAAATGTGCGCACACCAGAAACACCGACCGAGAGAGCCATTTTCTTTGCGAGTGATACCTCTGCGTATGTCGCATACCCTAGGCACTGCGCGCTTTTGTGCGCATTCAAAACGATGGCTTTTGATACGGGCGCATTGTCCCACTTGCCGTCCGGCGAAGAGAATTCTGAGGCGACGGTAACCCATGCTCCTGCGATTTCCTTACGCAGTGCGCGGTCTTCGGCGTAGGTCATAATCGTGACGGCGTCGGGCTGCTGAAGTGTAATGAGGTATCCCTCTTTACCCTTCTCCTTCTGCGCGTTCTGCATGCGCAGAAGGTCGTCCTCCGGTACACCAAAAAGTCGCGATGCATCGGGGAGCACTAAGGACCATGCATCCGTAGCGTCCTGATCATTGTTTGAAAACTTTGTCGCAAGGCCAGTACCCTCTTCATTTAGTTGCTTAAGTAGCAACTTTTTCTCTGGTGAGAGAGACACGCCAGCAAGCTCAAAATCTTTCACCGTCCGACGAATGAGATACTGCTCATTCTCGTTGAGCGTCGCAAAGTGCGCGCCGTCACAAAGACGTTTGTACGCACCATAGAGACCCTCGTGAAACGCGAGATCAGTACCGTAACTGGTCCCAAGGTCTGCAACTTGCTTTTCAATCTCCTGAATTCCTGGGTACGATTTCAACATCGTCGCCTTCAGGTGCCTCACGGGTCCGGCAACCGAGCCAATCGCTGCATCGAGTTCTTCAAATGGGGTAACGATGTCTCTGAAGGTCGGTTCTGGGATTGTGGCGATATCGTCTGCGAGCTTCCGCCCGCGTGCGAAAAGAAGTTCCAATTCTGGTATAACGGTCGCGAGATCAAATGTATCCCACGCGGGTAAGGCGAGAGCACGTTTTTGACCAGAGGGCAGGGTCGTCGTGGTGTGAGTAAATTTCATCATATTCCTTTTGCAAAATGACAACGGACAAATCTTAGTCCGAGGTCATACTCGCACGTGGGCAGAGTGGGGTCAATGGGTGGGCGGAGCCTGCTCTTCCCCTGCTATTTCGCGCCCCTTCACGATCTGAGGGTAAATCTCAAGTAACGCAAAGAAAAATGCGAGCACTATTGGGCCTGCGAGAAATCCTACTGGGCCAAAATATGCAAGACCACCAAAAACAGAAAGGAGGATGAGTAGGGGGTGTACGTCGATGCCTTTTTTCATCATATAGGGTTGCAAGACGTTATCGACTAACCCCACACACACAAGCCCCCAGATGATGAGCCCCACACCTGCACCCACGTGCCCCGTGAGCAGGAGCCATGCGCCAGCGGGCATGGTAATGAGACCAGTGCCAAGCAGCGGGATGAGCGCGGCGATAGTCGCGATGACCCCCCAGAGGATCGGGTTCGGAATACCAAACAATGTAAACCCAATACCCACCATAAGCCCTTGCACTACCGCAGTGGTGAGGGCACCCTTTACCACCGAAGAGATCGCGAGTTCGATTTTTGCGATTATACTCTTGTCGTAACTGTCTGCGAGTGGACTCCACTTTATGGCGAACTCACGCAATTTCCCCCCGTCGCGATAGAGGAAAAACATTGCAACAATGACGAGAAATATTTGGAAAATAAAAGAGAGAATTCCCGAAAAGAAGGTGTTGAGGTGGGAGGCCATCCAGCGTAGCGCAGTTTCCAAATAGACATACACATTTGCGTTCAATGCAAATGAGGGAACAAAGCCTTGCACAAAGTCTTCGATCACCTTACTGATACGATCCACCATCGTAAACGCCATATTCCCCTCAGTGAGTGCTCCGTAGATGGACAGCACCTCTTGAAACATCAGAATGCCGAGCACAATGAGCGGCAAGAGTACGAGGCACAGCACGATAGTCACCGTCGAAAGTGCGGCGAGGCCACCACTTCCTTTGTGCCACACGAGCAGCCAGCGGTAAATTGGGGAAAAGAGAATAGTAAACACACCCGCTAAAAAAATTGGAGTGAAAAATGGGCTCATTATTCCAAACGCGAGAATACCCACTACCCCGAAGAGTATCCAAAAAAAGACGAGTTCGCCCATGTGTGGTTTCATCATATCTGTCTATTATACAGAATGTACGCCGTCCGTGAAAGCGGGACTCAACTGTTTGGTGTACTTTTTTTGAATTTCCGGAAATAAGCAATCATGAAGAATGTGATGACCGCAACAAGGAGCACGAGCACCGCATTCAGCACATATGCATTCCGCTCTGTATAGGGGATCTCCTTAGGCTTTGGGGCTATATATGAAGGATTTTTTGCGAGTTGCTGCATGGATGCACTCGCAAGCGCAGCAGTTTCGATATACTCAAAAAAATGCGCCATGTCGTACCGCGCGGCTGTCGCGTTTCTGTTTCCCACATAAAGTGCATACGACTGCCCCACGTCAAACTGAAAAACGAGAGAGCGCGCTACTCCGGTCAAAGATACGGAGCGCTCCCAGGGAACTGGTTGGTCGTCTTGATTAAAGACTGTGACGCGAATGTAGCGCGACAACGACTCGCTATATGGGATAGAGAGACTCCTTCCCCTAAAGAGAGGGGTATCAAGCTGAAAAACATAACCCTGTCCAAGTCTGTTCCACCCCACATTGTCGTTACTCCCCTCTACTACCGCGCGGCGGTTGAAATTCCTTGTGTCACTCGTGGTAAGTGAGACGCTACGCGTGGGGACCCCCGAAGCACCGAGGTCGACAGTGAGCTCGGTGGACTGCTCTTTGGTATTTAGAAACAGCACCGCCACCTCCAGATCG
>JAYUQK010000074.1:0-9412 GCA_043756785.1 Candidatus Lloydbacteria bacterium
CTCTATGCCATCGGTGCCACCTGTGTACACCCCATCGTTGTTGATATCGGCAAAATAGATAAACTGATTGGGCTGTGTGAGGTTAAAATGTAATCCATACCCAGAGGTGAATGAGCCAGTGGAGGAGCGGCGCACGCTCATGGCTGAGATCTGTGTGTCGCGTACCCATTGCCCTATCTGATGTGCGAGGGTGTCCAAGTTTAGTCGATTTGATAAAATATTCTGATTCACCAAAATGGTGCCCGTCAGCGTCACAAAAATACCGATAGATATCATCACCTCAATAAGCGAAAAGCCTCGATGGGCGTGGCTACCCTGCTTACATCCTGCTTGCATCGCTACATTTTTCGAGTGATGAAAATACTGCATATGTTACAAAGTCCACGCCAATACATTAAGACCAGAAATGTACACCACGAGTGTCGCGAGCACCAAAAATGGAGCGAAGGGAATCTCGCTCTTCATGTTAAATCGCTTGTGGGGCATGAGCAACAAAAATAGGCTCGGGAAAAAGGCAATCCAAAAAGAAAAGATTATCGCCGTCACCCCCGAAGAAAAGCCGAGAAACCACGCCAAGCCAGAGACGAGCTTCGCGTCACCAAGGCCCATCGCACGCCCACCCGAGAAAAACCAAAGCGCCGCAAAAGGAAGTGCGAGTAGCGGCCCCGCAGCGATATCTAGCCAAGAAGGCAGCACCCCAGAATCGAGGAGTGGCGTGATGGGGGGGGTGAGGATGCCGAGATAGTACCTAAGGGCGAGGGCTGCCAGCGCAAATACTGCCAGTAGGAGCGAAAAGCTGTCGGGGATTATTTTGTGCCGCAAGTCATACACCGTGATCGCGAGCAGAATGGTCCAAATACTCGCGTCGAGCAGCACGAACAATGTGTCGAATATTGTTGCAGTAAAGGGATTAAAATCATGAACAAGAAGTACCGCCACGTAGAGCACGCCGAGGAGTGCCTCGACGATGGGGTACTGCAATGAAATTTTCACCCCGCAGAATGCACACCTCCCCCTTTGCCACAGATAGGAGAAGAGTGGAATGAGCATTTTCGCCTTGAGTGGCTTAGCACAGGAGAGGCACTTGGAGCGGCCGCCGATGGTCGCCCCGCTGCGTGCGCGAAAAATGAGGACATTGATAAAACTCCCGATAGTCACACCAAGGACAAATACGAGTAAAATCACAAGTAGCGCATAGTCATCCATAGAAAAATTATAACATGGGCATTACGCTCGAGCGAGCGCCGTGGTGGGGGATATCAGCGTAGGAATGAAGCGACTATGGGGTGACGCTGTAGCAGGCCTCGTCGACACCATTTGCCGTTGCCGCAGGGTCTCCACCATCACAACTGACGCCACCGAGACCGATGAATGCTGTAGTAGTGATCGCATCACCCGAATCGTTATCGAGGACAATATTGTCCATACGCTCCATCGTCGCCCCAAGCACATAGCTCGGGCAGCCTCCAGTAGAGCAACCGGTCGTGGGGTCCATCAATCCCTCGTAGAGATAGAGAAGCTCGTCGAGGCGGCTTGCCGTTTGGGGGTCACCGGGCAAGGTTGGAAGATATGTGGGCACGAGGGCGGCGCTTACGGTGGGCCCGCTCAGTGGGTTCTCATCTGGGATTCCCGTCGTATTCTCGGGGTATGACTGCAAGGAGTCGAAGTAGAGCACGAGGGCGGTTTTTATATTTTTCATGTCCGCAATGCGTGCAGCGTCACGGGCTTTTTCTCGTGCCGTACCGAGTGCAGCAAGCACGACCGATGAGAGAATTCCCATGATGGCAATAACGACTAAAAGCTCGATAAGGGTAAAGCCTTGCGCCAAGCTTTGTGTGCGATTTTTAAGAGAGGTGAACATGAGATGCTGCCAAGAATAAATGAATAACCCCGGGGCAGAGCCCCGAGGAATAATTGATTAAAATCATGTCTAAATAATACCACGTGCGCAGACCAAACTCACCATGAAAAGGGATGGCACAAACGCAAAGAGTGACTAGCGCTTCTTTCCCGCAGCCTTGATGAATGCATCGAAGAGTGGGTGTGAGGTGAGCGGGCGGGCAGTGAACTCTGGGTGGAACTGCGTGCCAAGAAAAAATGGGTGTTTTGATTTGGGTAGCTCGGCTATCTCCATCAATTTCTCATCTGGGGAAATTCCTGAGAATACCAATCCGGCTTTTTCAAGTGCGCTCACGTACTCGGGATTTACCTCATAACGATGCCGGTGGCGCTCGTGTACCATCTCTTGCTTGTATGCTGCGCGTGCGAGCGTCCCCTCTTTCAAGTACGCAGGGTAGACACCGAGACGCATCGAGCCGCCGAAGTCCCCCGCGTCAAGCTTCGCCTGCTGCTGTGGCATGATAGCCACAACGGGGTATTTTGTTTTCGGGTCGATCTCTGTAGTAATGGCACCACGAAGCCCGAGCACGTTTCGGGCATATTCGGCGACGAGGAGCTGCATGCCGTAGCAAATTCCAAAATAGGGAATCTTTCGCACGCGACACTCCTCGATTACCCGCAGTTTCCCCTCAATACCACGTGCACCAAAGCCACCAGGGACGAGGATGCCGTCATATTTTTTGAGCTTGGCCAGATTCCTTGCTGCGTCCTTGCCCTCAAAGTCCGTTGCGGCAATCCACTCAATGACCGGCGTCTTACCGCTACGATATGCCGCGTACTTGAGTGCTTCAATGACGGAAAGGTAGGAGTCCGCGAGGACAAAGTCTCCGGTAGCAAAATATTTTCCCACCATGCCGATGCGCACCTCGCCTTTCGTATTATTGACTTTGCGTACAAAACCTTTCCATGGGCCCAAATCTGCAGGCTTTTTTGCTTTCAGTTTTAGCAGCTTCATCACTATCGTCGCTAGGTTGTCCGCCTCAAAATTTAATGGCACGTCATACACACTATCCACGTCGGGTGCCGAGATGACTTGCTCGACGCGCATCCCAGAAGACGAGGCAATCTTTTCTTTGCGCTTTGCATCGATGGGTACCTCTCCACGTGCGATGATAATGTCGGGCTGTACGCCATATGAATTCATTGTGCGTACCGCATATTGGGTGGGCTTGGTCTTCATCTCGCCGAGCTTCCCGGGGACAGGGAGGTACGTCACGAGCACAAAGAGTACACTGTCGGCGTTCGCCATCTGAAGAGTGCGCGCAGCCTCGATGAACATCACACTCTGGTATTCACCGAGCGTGCCACCCACCTCGACGATGGTAATGTCGGACTTGTCTTTCTCTCCCGCAGCCTTGATGCGGCGAATAACCTCCTCGGGAATATGTGGGACTGGCTCTACGCATTTCCCTCCGTAGCCCAAAGCGCGCTCGCGGTCGATGACACTTTTGTAGACCGCGCCGCCCGTCATATAATTTTCTGAATTGAGGTCGCGCCCCAAAAATCGCTCATAGCTTCCCATGTCTTGGTCGGTCTCGAGTCCGCTCTTTAATACAAAAACTTCCCCATGCTCGGTGGGGTTCATGGTTCCTGCGTCGACGTTTAAGTAGGGGTCGATTTTGATGGGAGAGATACGAAAGCCACGAGACTGGAGCAAAAGTGCGATGGAGGAAGTCGCAACGCCCTTCCCCACCCCACTCATCACCCCGCCTACAACAAAAATATATTTATGTGCTTTTTTCATAAGAACACCCTCCACCCTACTTTTACAAATTTATCTTTCAATTTTAACACGGAAAATGACTCAGATGCAAAAGCACGCACAAATTAGAAGCGCCTCCATTTATCTCACCGAGGTGAGACCTCCGTAAAAGTTAAGCCATTCTGTGTGGTATTTTACAAATTCTGCCCTGTCTTCGAAATATTCTGGAAATTCTTTTTTGTTGAGGATTTTCGCCTGTGGTCTTGTTGTTTTGTTATTTGAATAATCCAAAAAACTTGAATAAGGGTACGAGAAAATTTTTTCTAAAAGTTGTGGGGAGTTGTGAAGATCATTTTTCCAATCTTCATTAAATTTCTTAAGTGGATTCAAATGAATGTATGCATAGAGATATTCCAAGTATCTATCTTCATCTGCATGTTCCGCCTTAAACGCCCCCTGAAACAGCGGGCCGACGCGTTTATATTTTTTGTTAAAATACATCGTGTATGCTGTTGTAAATTTAAGCATGAAACGAGAAACTCCCCCATCATAGAGCTCGCGTACCAACAGATGGAAGTGATTATCCATAAGACAGTAGGCGCCGATCGCAAGAAGTGCATTGTCAGTTTGCACGTCAAAAAACTCCTCTCGCATATAACCATCTTGAAGGAGATCTCGAATCATTATACTTGCTTCGTTATTACACAGATACAACAACGCCTGAAAATGGCGACGGTCGTCATCATCCATAAATATGTCGCGCTTTTCTACGCCCCTATTATAGAGATGATAGTATTCTCCTGGTGCAAAAGTGATTTTCCTATTCATCCATATATTCTATCATAGGTGAGACCTCCGTGCAATTTAAACTGAGGTCTTACCTATGATGAACTCTGGGTTATTTACCCATCAGATAGAGGCGCCTTACCTCCTCATTGGAGAGAGCGCGATTGTAGATGCGCACGTCATCAAGAACACCAGGGGTGTATGTACTTCCACCATCTCCTCGTTGGCCTATGTAGAGCGTAGTTGTATTGGCAGTAAATACCCCCACAGTAGATGGTGCTGTTCCTCCTTGATTGACCACTCCATCAACATACAATGTATAGACCCCACCAGCTGCTGATGTTGCTACGATGTGATGCCAACCCAAGGGAACACCACTCGTAAAGTTGCTCATCTGCCTTGGTGCAGTAGCGCTGTTCGCATTTGTAAAATAATATTGCCTCGTCCCTGACGGAGCACTCGCAGCGCCGAGTCCAATTTGAGCATTATTCGTACCGTCATACCATGAAATAAATCGATGAAATGTAGTAGACACAGCACCATATGGCGCGTCATCTTTCACCCATAAAGAAATAGTGAAGGGAGAGCTTGTGATGTTGTACGACCCATTTTGAGGAACAGAAACATAGTGAGCACTACTCGAGCTAAAGTTGAGTCCTTGCCCGATTTGGCCAATAGTGGCGCTTGATGAGGCGGCCATATTTGTGAGAGTGCCATTTTTACCACTACTACTTACGTCCGTTGCGGTGGCTTGGGTCATATCCTTCCCATCAAATGTCCAGTTACTCATAAGTCCGTCGGTGAGCTCGTCGCGGTGGCTTACATTTGTTTTGAGGGACGCACCCATCAGGTAGAGACGCTTTATTTCCTCGGTGGAGAGGGCGCGGTTGTAGATGCGAACTTCGTCCACGCTACCGTTAAATGGGTCATCACTAGTGGATGGGTACCCAGCGAGCGAGGCGAGAAGAGCTACTGTTCCACCACGACTTGTGTTTACATTTGTTCCTGCCAAACTACCATTCACATAAATTGCCTGACCGCTCGTTGTGCTAAATGTACCCACGACGTGAAACCATGTCTCGTTCACCCACGAGGCGGGTGTGGCGCATGCGTTGGCCCATCCCACACCTGTGTAGGCACTGAGACAAAGCTGGCCCGTTGGGGCATTGCAACTATCGTTTGGTGTACCACCCAAGCACACACGTACATCATTGTTTGAAAAGCTATCTCCCAGAACAAATATATTTTGTCGCTGTGCACCACTAAAATTATTCTTTAGCTTAAACCACAATGAGACAGTGAATGACCCACTTGCTACAGCACTTGAAACTCCGTCGATCCGCACATTGTCATCAACGCCGTCGAAGCTTATTGCTTGTCCAATCTTTCCTATTGTTGTTGTAGTGGAATGATTTTTCCAATCTCCATGTTTCCCTTGCCCCGAAACATCGTGAATCTCTTTTGTTGACGAGCTTATTTCAACATCTTTTCCGTCAAAGGTCCAGTTTCCCACAAGGCCTTCAGTAAGCTCATCGCGGTGGGAGACGTTAGTTTTGAGGGAGGCACCCATGAGGTAAAGGCGCTTTATCTCCTCGGCGGAGAGGGCGCGGTCGTAGATGCGGACTTCGTCGATCACGCCATTCATTTTTGCTGCAGCATCTGCGCGCGCACCAATGCGAATAGCCGCACCAGAACCCGTAACTGCGCCTGAGCCGGTCCCACCCGCGCCAGAACCCAAGCTCGCCACCCCGTCAACATAAAATGTCGGTGCATCGGTCACTACTCCACTTGGAGCGACGACGCAGTAGTGCTTCCATTGGAGTAGTGTTATCGCCGGCCCATTCCACTGCCGAAAATCTGAGTTTGATCTGACTAGAACCAATACAGGAGTTGCCGAATTGTTTGTTCTGAAGTCAAAAGGATTGTTTGTTGCGCCGTTCCCAGTGTGTTTGCCCATAAAGTGACGAAGGTCACCACCAGTACGAATATTTGCCCAAGTGCAAAGGGTGACGGCCCCCGTGTATTTTGTATCATCTGCATCAGAGATGACGACCACATCATCTACGCCGTCGAAACTCAGCGCCTGACCAATTTTCCCTATCGTCGTCGTGGTAGCATGCTCTTTCCAGTCGCCGTTATTGCCTTTGCCCGAGCGGTCCCACACCTCAGCAGTCGCGGATGCGAGGTCGACGTCGCGGCCGTCAAAGCTCCAATAACCCACGAGGCCGTCGGTGAGCTTGTAGCCCTGCCACGCGTTCATGACGAAACTCGCGAGCGCAGTGTCGCGCCCAAAGGCAAAGAGCATGCTCATAATAATTAGCGCGGTAGTGAACAATGTAACAACTTTCATTTTGGTTGTGGTTGTGCGTTTTTTTAGCATAAATTCGAGTCTTGATTTTACCGAGGTGAAACCTATGTATAAATCACACGTAGGTCTCACCTCAGTTGGATTTACGGTGTGGGTAGCAAAGTATCTTCTGGTGTGAGTGGGGAACTTTGCTCGCTGCCTACACCAAGCCCTGTGCCATTTTCCGTGCTTGTCGCCGTACCGCTCCCAGTTTCATTATCAGTACTGGTGCTCGTGCCGGTGCCACTTGTACCTCCACTTTCGGTCCTCGTGCCAGTGCCTCCACCACTCACGGGTGGGGTGGAGTTTGCATTTCCCGTGGAATCCTCGGGAAGCTCCTCGTATGGCACATTTGCGTTGATGAGTAGCGCGCGCAGGCTCGCTTCATTCACGCAGACACGGCCGACACAGACTTTTTGCGTCCGCACTTCGGGGACAGTGAGCACACCTGCCTCGTCGAGCGACCATGCCCCTGCAATACCGCGGAGCGCTCCTATTTCCGTGATAGAGAATCCACGCATGTTGATTCCTGTATTTGCAAACGCCATGTTCCTGTCGGTGTCGAGTGAGAAAATACTACTGATACTGGTCGTACTGCCACCTGCGATGCCACTCCCGATGATACTGCTCTCCGTCTGCACAAATACGAGGAGCTTCATTGTGGGTTCGCCGTCGATGGCCCCCACGTACGGCTCAAGCGCGGTGCCGATGGTCGACTCCCCAGCCCTCGCCTTTTTGCCCACACCGAGTACTGATGAGGGTGCTATTTTGTCCCCGACTGCGATAGCGCCGCCTTCGAGAGAAACGCTAACGGGCACACGTCCGACGAGCGCGATGGGCACTTGGCGTGCACGATTCTCTGCCACTTCTTCCTTGATGTCGCCAGCAATCTTAAACCCTCCGAGGATGACTCCAGGGTCGGTTGAAACCACTCCAAAGAGTATGGGGCTGGCGAGAGCGGGGTCGAAACGCTTCACGAAGACAGAATGTAAGGGGTCGAGCATGACGATGTCCCCGGCCCGCAGCCCCGCATCAAGCGTGGGGTACTGCTCGGCGACGTCGATACCTGCGATGGATGCGCCCTCGGCGTAGATGAATCCACGGGTACGCGCTGCGTCGTCGCACTCCCCGCCGTCGTCGTTTACACAGATGATGCCGTTGTCGACAATGAGCGACGCGTCAGGGATGTTGCTCGCATAGTAGGGAGTGGTGGAGCCTATATGCACCGTGGTGGAGCCCACCGTGCCGTTTAGCTGGTTGAGCACTTCGCCGCCGATGGTAAGCATGGGGATGCCATCGAGCTGTGCCGAGTAACGCTGTTTTGTGCCCGTGGCGGAGCTTGCCGTCACCATCATGTCTATCCAGCTCAGGATTCCCGCGTCATTTTCAAACTCCATTGGCCCTGCTTCAAGGTGATCGACAGAAAGGTTCACAAATGAGGAGGTGGCGATTGAGGAGGTGGCGGTGAAATAATTTGCCAATACTTGGCCGACGACGGAGAGCTTTGCGTATGGGGATGAGGTACCAATTCCCACGTTGCCATTTGCGAGGACGGTAAAGAGTGACGTGGTGACAGAGCCTAGCACGTTGGTGGATGAGGCAATGTCGAAGAGCGCGTATGCAGCGCTAAAGTTTGAGGTGTTTTGTATGGTGAGTTTTGCCCATGGGCTCGTGGTGCCGATAGCCACACTTCCCCCGACAGACAAGAGGCTGTTGACGTTCATCACGGTGCTCGTCGCATTCGTTCCCGTTGCATTCGTGAAGTTTAATGTGGTGAAGTTTGCGCGAGTACTGAAGAGGTCGGTAGAAGTGCCTGCAGTGAAGGTTGCGTTGGTGCCCACGATGGAGGTGGCGAAGAGGTTTGTGCTGGTGGCGTTCGAGACATTCCCATTGGTGGCCATGAGGCTGGTCGAAAAGAGGTTTGATGAGGTCGCACTGCCGAGAGTGGCAAGGGTTGCGACCAGGCTATTGCTCCAGAAATTGGTGGAGGTTGCAGCAGTACCTGTGGCACGGAGGAAGGTGAGGGTGTTTGCCACACTCAGATTAGTGGAGGTTGCACCAATGAGGTTCGCGATGGTCGCGACAAGGGAGTTGGTGTATGTATTGGTCGAGGTGGCGTTTGTTGATGAGGCGTTGGTGGCGAGCAACTGTGTGGCGAACATATTGGTGGCGGTACCGTTGGTGAGTGTGATACCGAGCCAATCGACGCGGAAGAGGGATGAAGTGGCGTTGCCTGCGGAGGTAGTGCTTGCAATATCAAACAGCGCGGTGGTGGAGCCGTATGTATTCTGGATGGACAACTTGGCCCAAGGGGAGGTGGTGCCGATGGCGACGTCGACGTTGTAGTGGCCGGTGCCTCCGAGGATCAGTGCGTTACTGCGAGAGACCTGTGCTGCTGTACCGAGCGTGGTGACGTTGCGAAGACCCGATCCCGTGTTGGCACCACCGGTGATGGCGACACCATTGAGTTCTTCACGATAGCCAGAGAGGGCGCCGAGGAAGGTGTTTAAGTCACCGGTGGTGTTGCGGTATCCGGCATTTGTACCGAGTGCAGTGGAGGAGGCGCCAGTGGTGTTGAGTGCAAGGGATTGATGGCCATTTGCGGTGTTGCTGTTTCCCGTGGTGTTGGAGAAGAGGGACTGGTAACCATTTGCGGAGTTATTGAGGCCGGTGGTGTT
>JAYUQK010000075.1:0-3365 GCA_043756785.1 Candidatus Lloydbacteria bacterium
AACTACTGACGGCCGTTTACTATTGCATAACTTGGATAATGCCTGCATTGTTTATTTGCTCGCTCGCTCGATTGATTGATTCAGGTACATCAATTCTGCGTGCACAAAGAAATGGGTACCCTCCCCCACCTTCGTTATTTAAAAAAACTGCGCACGTGGCGCAGTTTTGATTCGGTCTGATGCACAATCACACGCGAATGCACTTTTTGCACATGAGGAGACAGCTCTTCACGATGCTGGACAAAAGAACGAAGGAGAGGACGGGCCCAGCAATGCAATACAGGAAAACAAGACTACATACACGCAGAGGCCAAAAAAACATCGTCGCCGAAGTGTATGCTGCCCGTTTCCCGCAATCCTCATCAGAGTCGCCCGCCAACACAGAGTGTTTAGTACACCCGTACCACCAGATTGCAGCTGGGAGGCCTGATGTGGGATACTCCTTCCCCACATCACCCAAAAACGTAGCGAAAGGAAAAAGCATGAAGCTCAGAATTTTCCGACTAGGATCTTTCCAAGCACGAAGCGACCAGAGTCCCATTGGGAAACCGACCACAAACATACCCAGAACGTACCCGACGAAAATGAGAACCAACGGATGGACAAAGAAGCCGAGTAATTCCATAACAGTCTCCTCAGTTGCGGGCAAAGCGCCCATATAAAAATTCCTTCTATCATACTACTACAATTTGTACTTCTGCCAACCCAACGCCCATTCTTGGAGAATATGCGCATACTTAAAGCTGGGAGCTTGAATAAAAAACCCCTTTCGGGGTATTTTTAGCGGTGGCGGGAGCCGCCCTCTTTGCCTGCGCGATGTGCTTTTTTGCGCTGAGATACTTTTTCTTTTTTATTTGCCATGAGGGTAATCTACAGTATTATGCCCGTAATTTCAAGACCACCAAGGATTCGAGGTGTGGTGTATTGGGGTAGAAGTCAAAACCGGTAATTTGGTCTATAGAGTAAAGCCCTTTGAGTAGCGAATAGTCCCGTGCCTGCGTCTCGGGATTGCAAGATAAATACGCGATGATGGTGGGTTTTTTCTCAAGTATCATCGCCACCACCTTTGGGTGGAGTCCCGAGCGCGGAGGGTCGAGGACAAGCACTTCCCTGCCATCAAGGAGCCGTGCATCCATCTTCTCCGCAGGGATACACTCGGCGACGTAATTATCAAGTTTTGCGTTTTCTGCGTTACGCTGTGCGGAGTCTACCGCACCTTGCACTATCTCCACCCCGTGCACACGCTTCGCTTTTTGTGCGAGGAGGAGCCCGATGGTGCCAACGCCAGAGTAGAGCTCGAGCACATTCGCGTCAGCAGGTATTGCAGATGCCATCGCCTTCATTGCTTCTTCAAACATGGGGATGTTATTTTGAAAAAATGAGTCCCAAGAATAGGTGATGTCACGCCCGAGAATAGACTCGCGCAATTCGCTTTCGCCCACTTGCCACAGCTTTTTCGTCGGCACTGAGGCGGGAGACTTTTCCGTGGAATGAAAGACGATGAAACCCGAGAGCCCAGCAATATCAGTCACAGTAAATTCTGGTATCTGTAGCTTCTTTGCGTAGAGCAAAGCGATTATTTTCCCCGTGGACTTACTCTCACGCACCACTAAAGTTTTTAAGTCGCTGCTCACGTAGCCAAGGTCACGAAGCTTCCCTAGGATGGAGAGTGCGATGCGGTTCACATCGTCTGAAACGAGGACACAGCCACGCTCGAGCTGAAGGCGGTGCCCCCCTCCACCGCCGCGTTCATGAAATGCGAGCGAGAGCGGGAGGGGAATATCTCCATTTCTGTCCGTAAAGCTAAACTCCACCTTGGTGCGATAGCCGTAAAACTTCTGTGCAGGTACGAACGTTGGCTTCGGGGCGTCGGCATAGTACCCAAAGAGGGACACGAGCATCTCATGCTTCAGTGAAAGCTGCAGTGGGTACTCCATGACCTGCCATGGGCTGCAGGAAAGGTAGTGCAGCTCGTCGGGGGTCTTCCGTGAAGGCGAGCTTTTCGTGAGCTCTCGGAGCACGCCGACGTATATCCCCTGCTTTTTGTGCACGTCGACGACACCCTCCTCATCTGGAAGCATGCCATGCACGCGCACGGGCTTTCCCTCGTACTGCCCTTCCCCCGCGCCATCATGCGCCATTTTTTCCACCTTCATCGAGAATGTCTTTTGCATGATGTAAGACTACGCGAACTTGACAATTTTGCAAATAAGTATAAAAAGAGGTTCAGATTCGTCACAGGAGATAGAGCATGCAAAACTTAGGAAAAGCATTGGGGACCGCAGCGGTGTGGGGAGGTGTCGCAGGTCTCTCATACTTGTTTAACTCTTTTCATATCTTTGACTCTACTGGAGCGGCGCTTCTAGTTATCTGTGCCATAATTACGACCATAGCCATTTGGGATACGAAGTAATCCCCATCAATCAAGTGCAGACTCCCTCTGCACTTTTTTATTTTTGAATTGCGAAATGGTATACTCATTCCATGAAACTGATTGTGATACGACACGGAGAAACGGACCTCAATAAAGAAGACCGATTGCAGGGGTCTCAAGGCCCCAACGAGGGCCTAAACGAGTATGGCCGCGAGGTCATTCAAAATCTCCGAAACTCATTACTCTTGATACCGGAAATCATCTACGCTTCGCCACTCCGCCGTACACAGGAAACTGCACACATATTAAACGAGCGTTTTGATGTAGGCATAGTCCTCACCGACGCACTTGCGGAGCGCGACTTTGGCACACTCTCGGGAGTGCCACGGAGTGAAGTCGATGCAAAAATACTTGAAGATGACCTCGAGGGGCACTATGACTACTCACCATATGGGGGCGAGTCAGTGGAAGAGGTGTCGGAACGCGTCCGCACATTCATTGCGTCACTAGGAGTGCACAAAGAAAAAATGGTCATGCTCGTGACGCACCGCGGGGTCATCCGCATCCTCTACGACCTCTACCCCGACGGCGCGTTTCCCGAGAACATTATCCCCGGCTCAAAACACGTGTTTGAGATCCCATAAAAGAATGATCCTAGGGAGGTCCGTTCTGTGTAGGATATGTGGGATACGTGCGACTGATGGTCTCCAAATACAGCCCCTCTACTTTGGTGCGTGCCCACTGGGTCTTCCGCAAGAAAGTGAGACTTGATTTAATACTCGGATTCAGCTCGAAGCACTTGATGGGGACACGAGCGTTCATTTCTTCCCACCCAAGCTGCGTGAGCTTGCTGATCGTCGACGATCAGAATTTTGCCGTGAAGGATGTCGGACGAAGTAATCATGATATCTGCCCGAGCTTATTGGCTCTGACTCACCCCTTTATCTGCAAATTCCAGCGCCACGTTCAGCGTGTCCATAAACTCATTGAC
>JAYUQK010000076.1:0-3354 GCA_043756785.1 Candidatus Lloydbacteria bacterium
CTTGACCTCCTCAGCTTCAAACGCGATAGCTCCGTCAGCGATACGCCTCGTGCGAATTTGTTTTGCAAGGTTGTCGAGTGAAAGCAGTGCTTCTACGCAGTCACCCTGCTTTGTATCGAGTACCCCCTGCGCCTCTTCGTAGGAGAATCTGCGCTGTGAGTGGATCACGGTTTTACCAAACCATTCGTCGAGTATTTCCCCTTGTGCATCCATGGTGAATACTGCCGAGAAGGTGAGTCGGTCTTCATTGGGAACCAAGGAGCAGATACCGTTACTGAGTCGCTCTGGGAGCATGGGAACGGTGCGGTCGACGAGGTAGATGGAGGTTCCTCGCTCCACCGCCTCGCGGTCAATGCGGGACTCGGGGGTCACATAGTGGGAAACATCAGCAATGTGCACTCCCACTTCGATGTTGCCGTCAGGAAGTTTTTGCCATGAAAGCGCGTCGTCGAAGTCTTTTGCGTCGTGTGGGTCGATGGTGAACGTAAGAATATTGCGGAAGTCTCGGCCGATGGGGGAGGCGATGCGGCGCGCTATTTCTGTAGATGGGATTTGTAGTGGAATGTGCTCTGCTGCTGCTTCTACGTCAGCGTCAAAACTCGTGTCAAAGCCACGCTCGAGGACTATCGCCTCCATCTCGACGTTGTGTTCGTCAGGTTTTCCTAAAATCTTCTTCACCACTCCCTTCGGATTTTGCTTTGGGTCCGTCCATGCGCTCATTTCTACAAATATTTTTTGACCCGCCACGGCCCCCGCGAGCGCGTCGTCGGGAATGGCGATAGTGCGGTACATTTTAAAGTCATCAGGCTCGAGGTAGTAGCCCGCATCGTCCTTCATGAGTACGCCGACAAATTGTGTTTTGCTACGAAACAAAATCTCCACCACCTCGCCACTCGCCCTGTGGCTCGCGGATTTTCCATACAGCACGATGTTGACGCGGTCACGGTCGAGTGCGCAGTTGAGATTGCTGCCGTCTATCTCAATATCTTCTTTCATGCCCTCGATGGCAACATAGCCCACCCCCTTTGCGTTGACACGAATAGTGCCCTCGACGATGTGTTTTTCGGGGAATTTGGTATGTGGGACCTCCTGCTCTTTGTGTATATTTTTTTGTTGCATAGATGTTAATTAGAGGCTTCCTCTGTTTTTTTAGTAAGCTCCTCTTCGTTTGTGGTAACGCGCGCGTGGGATGCATTGTCGAAGTGCACAAGCTTGGAGCGCTCTTCAGCCTTGTCCTGTAGTTCGTTGATAAATTTTTTAATCTCATATGGGCTTGCGATAAAGTGCGCAATAAAGTCTTCACGCTCACCAGCAGTTTCGAGGCGGAGCGTACCAAAGTCGAGCAGCGTTTGGATGATACCTTTTTGTTCGACGCTCACGTTTTGAATTTTATCGATACGAAATGAAGATGACGTGCGCCGGAATAGCCCGTGTTGTTCAATATCAAAAATACGACTGTCTGTGACGATGAGCACGTCAAGGTAGTAGTCTGTCCACATGTTCCAGCCGATCATCCATACGATAAAAATCCACGCGAAAAAAAAGAATGTGCTGGCAGCTGCCTGGCTTCCCTCAAAGCGGAGTATCGAGTCGAAGGGGAGGAAATGAAAGGCGAAAAGCGCGACCACCGGAATAGCCACAAAGAAGATGAGCATAACAATGTCACCAAGCAGCACAAACCAATGTTTGCGTACGACGCGTATTATTTTTTCTGAATCAGCGATTTCAATCATGGCGGTAGTGGGTTATGTTGACGAAAATACGTATACGGTGAGAGAGGAAAGCATGAGGCCAATGAGAGCGAGCGAGCCGACGAGGTACGCAAAGTTCATGGCGAATATCCCCACCCCACCCGTACCATAATTCTTCCAGTGGTAGCGGATGATAAGGGTAAAGACAATCCATATCGCGACAAGTAGCGCGAGTAAGGAGAAAAGCAAGAGTGCGGTGACGGGAATGTGAAAACCAGATTGTCCAAGGAGTAAAAAAGTCATTATGTTATAGTCAGTCTAGCATATTTGGCATAAAAAAGAACGGACATTGGGGTTTATCTTATTGAACGATTGCGAGGGATTTTGCTTCGGTGATGATGCGCAGCTTCACCTCTTCCCATGAGAGTGGCACGAGCATCTGTGGCATCGGTTCTTCTTCGGCATCAGCGAAGTAGGTCAGGCTTTTTAGGAGGTGCAGTTTGTTGTACGTGACCCCTGCATATTTTTTTTCAAAAAAACCGATTATTTCGCTCATCTGGTGTGTCTTGAGTAAAAAGTAGAGGTCAACAAAGTCCTTGCGACTACCGCGCGACGAGATGGCAGAAAGCTTCATCGCGGCGATGTCGCGCGGGTCTGCCATGCGCATGCCGCCGTACGCGACGAGTGGGAAAAGTAGGGGATACTGGTAGCGCAAAAATGTGAGCTTTACGTCGTCGAGCATGCCGTCGAGCGTCCCCGACTCCTCATTGGTGAGCACGTACGTTCCGATGCTGGGGAGGATTTCCTTGAGTTTGGGAAGCGAGAAATCATGCGGTGCAAAAAAGTCGAGATCAACCGAAATGCGATGCCCCAGCTCGAGTGCAAGTGCGGTGCCACCTGCAAGGTAAAAATTGTTGAGAAACTCCTGTGGAGCTATCTTGTCCAGAAGGGCTCGCGTTTCTCGAGCGAGGGTTTGTTCGTGCATAGCGTAGGGTCAATATTAAAGTAATGTTCAAAAAAAACAACCGAGCGTTTGTCGAGAGATTTCGCTGAAAGAAATACCTGCTTCAGTGCGTCTTCCCCGTAGTGGGTTTTTGCCCAAGCGAGGTCGTCGATGTCGCCACGTCCGAGGATGCGCTCGATGATGAAGCGTTGGTGTACCCTCGGGTCAAGCTCAGGCTTGGCAATATCCCAAAATAATGCATTTTTCTCGAGTGTCTGCATATATCTATTATACCATATAATACACAAAATGAACATACCATAGGGTACCCCTATGTAGTTTTGCAAGAAAAGAACGGCAGCCTCTTTAGGGCTGCCGTGCGTCGATCGGCGCTGCTAGGCGAGGTAGCGTGCCACTGCGGCACCAAGGAATGCCGTCGGTGCTATCCAAAGGGAAGTTATGAGGAGTGCTGACGGTTGCGAATTCTGTTGACTTAGCCTGAAACACCACACCAAAAACATAGCCATGAAAAGTAAGCATCCGATGCCGAAGAAAACAAAAGCAAAAACGTTCATCATTTGAAACCCCAATCGATTGTGGCGAAATTACCTGTGATAATCCAGGCATAATATACAAAAATCGTGGCTTTTTTAAGGTCCCTTCTTTCTCTTCGGAGCGATCGTCGAAGCAAGGAAAATGGCACACAATACTTTGCGCAAC
>JAYUQK010000077.1:0-3350 GCA_043756785.1 Candidatus Lloydbacteria bacterium
GGGTCGATGTAGCGGAGGTAGTACCACGACGAGCCCGCCCACTGTGGCATGGTGTTGGTCTCTCGGGTAAATAGTTTTGCCCTAGGGTCGGACTTGTCGCATGACACAAACTCACTACCATCGTTCAGATATCCATACACCTCTACCCACTCGCGAATGTTCGCAAGCGGGCTCTCCCCCGTGTTGGTGGGCTCATATGCCTTTACGTCAGGAAGCTTCACGGGGAGCTCCGAGTCTGCCACAACGTATGCTTTGTGGTCCGCATCAAACACAATCGGAAACGGTTCCCCCCAATACCGCTGCCTCGCAAACACCCAGTCTTTGAGACGATATTGGGAGGTCATTTTCCCCCCGACATGCTCAGTGATTTTTATTTTTGCCTCAGCATTTTCTAGATGATCAAATTCTCTTGAATTCATAGTAAGGCCCTCGCCCACGTAATACGCCTCACCCGCAAAAACCTGCTCGCGGTATTTCCCAGTTGTTCCCCTATCACCAACTTCGACAAAATTAATAACACAAACTTTTGGCAATTTATATTTTGTCGCAAAATCGAAGTCGCGTGCGTCGTGGGCGGGGACAGCCATGATAGCGCCGGTGCCATAGCCTGAGAGTACGTAGCTGGCGATCCACACGGGAATTTTTTCTCCATTTGCGGGATTCATTGCAAAAATCCCCGTTGCAATCCCCTTCTTTTCTACAATTTCTTTAAAATCAAAAGCGTGTTCTTTTTCTTCAGCTTCGAGCCGAGCAATAAAACCTTTCACCTCTGCGCTCGGGCTCCACCCCACGGCAACCCACTTTTGCGCGAGCTCCGTAGAGATGGCGAGGTAGGTCGCACCGTAGAGTGTATCTGGACGAGTCGTAAATACTTTCACGCTTTTCTCTGGGGCCGCACCCACGAGTGCAAATTCGATCTCGGCTCCCTCGCTCTTCCCTATCCAGTTACGCTGGCTTTCTTTTATATGCTCTGGCCAGTTGAGTCCATCTAAATCAGCAAGTAGGCGGTCGGCATACTCAGTAATTTTGAGCACCCACTGTCTCATCGCTTTTTTCACGACAGGACTTCCGCAGCGTTCACAGTTTCCATTTTCAAGGTCTTCGTTTGAGAGTCCCGTTTTGTCGACAGGGCACCAGTTGATAGGCTCGAAGCTCTCGTATGCAAGGCCCGCTTTCCAAAGCTGCTTAAATATCCACTGTGTCCATTTATAAAACTCTGGGTCAGTCGTGTTCACTTCGCGCGACCAGTCGTAGTTAAACCCGAGGCGCGAAAGCTGTGCCTTGTAGCGCGCCACGTTCTTCTCTACCGCAACGCGTGGGTGCACTTTATTTTTCAGTGCATATTGCTCGGCGGGAAGCCCGAATGCGTCCCAGCCCATCGGGTGAAGGACGTTGAAGCCCTGCATGCGCTTCATCCGCGCATACACATCGGTCGCAATGTAGCCCTTGGGGTGCCCCACGTGGAGGCCCTCACCTGAGGGGTATGGGAACATGTCGAGGACATAACATTTCGGTAGCCCCCCCTCTTCCTCCGTTTTATAGAGCGCAGATTTTTCCCACTCTTTTTGCCATTTTTCCTCTATTTTCTTGTGGTCGTATGCACGCATAGATGCTTATAATATGGGATATTTTGAGGATTCGCAATGGGGCTTTACAAGTTGTGTAAAAAATGATATAATTACACTGTTCTTAAACAACGAGGAGATAGGTTATGGAAATTGCTCTCGCGTTACTTGTCGCTCTTTTTGCAGTATGGGTGGAGCACAGTGCTCGGCGCGAGACACCTGAAGCGCTCGTGAAAGTTGAGGACGAATGTGAGTACCAGTGGAACGAATACGCCGCGTGCATTGCGCGGCAGTCAAACCCACACAACTAGGAGTCTGTCATGAATGTCACGAAAAAAGTTTTTGCAGTCTTGTTTGATGTCTATATGATGACGGGTGTCATCATCGGCATGTTGGTCGGTCACGTCGTCTTTGGCTCAGCCGAGGAATACCTCAAGGGAGAATAAATGAATGGGTGCGACGTGTCGCAAAAAGCCCGACCAGTTTGGGCTTTTTTTATATCCCCAAAAGTAACGACGATTTTTAAATTTTGAATTCAATCACGTCGCCATCTTTGACTATATACTCCTTGCCCTCTGTTTTCACGAGTCCCTTCTCTCGCGCTGCGCCATACGATCCTGCATCGAGCAGGGTCTTCCACGGAATAATTTCCGCGCGAATAAATTTTTCTTTGAAGTCGGTGTGTATCGCCATGCCTGCGACGGGCGCTGTGGACTGCTGTGCGATAGTCCATGCACGCGTTTCGTCCTCCCCCGTGGTGAAGTATGTCATGAGGCCGAGCAGGGTGTATGCCGCCACGATCAGGTCGTCGACTCCGTCGGCAGTAGCGCCGAGCTCCGTAGCAAACATTTTCTTTTCGTCCCCCTCAAACTCACTCAACTCTTCTTCGATTTTCGCCTTCGTGGGTCGAAGTTCGCCCGGTTGAGTGGACGCTCTTGCACGCCGAGTCGGCCCAGTACTGGCGCAGCGGCAGCGCCGTTCGCGTGCGAGACGATGGCCGATGGGAACTCGTCGCGAACACAGCGCGGTCCGATCGGCGCGAGAGGCCGTGCGCGAGCGCATCACCGTCGCGCGCCGCTGGGCTGCGATTCGCCCCGACCCAGCGGCCATCGAAGCGAATCGGCGTCGCATCGAGCGCGAACGCGAAGCACACGCTGACCAGCTCGCACGGATGCGGCGTGTGCTCATTCATGCGTTCCCGCCGGCGCGGCCCGAGGCCCTGGTGCTCATCGATGTCGAAGGACACGAGATCACTACGTTCCTGGGTGGCCAGATCGCGCGGGCGATCGATCGGTTGGCGGGCTACGAGATCATCGGCGCCGTTGACGTCAGAGCCCTGCTGCGGACACTGAACATCGACCCTGGCGAACGTCGGCTGGCCGAACTGGGCCCACCGCAGAAGACTCGACAACTCAATCGGCGAGGCCGGACGCTGACGATCACGAGCACGCTCCTTGTTCAGGGGTCATGTGGGATCAGCCGTCCGTTCGGCGACGAACGAATGATGCGGGAGTACCTACGCGACGGCGCAGACACCAAGCTCACGCGCCGACTCGAAGCGGATGCGAAGTCACTCTTCGCGCTCTATCAGTACGGGCGTCTTCACGGCGGCGTCCGGCTCCGCTGGGGTTTCCTCGACGAGATGCTGCCCGCACCGTGGGTTCATCGAGATGAGTCGACCCTATATAACCTGTTGAAAGACGCCCATCAGCACGGTCTGCCGCTCGAGGTGGTTGTTGGTAGCGCACCGGGATGGACAGACCCGTGGGCGCGGGCGCAGCGGGC
>JAYUQK010000078.1:0-3322 GCA_043756785.1 Candidatus Lloydbacteria bacterium
CGTGCTAAAATATCGACATGAAAAGCCCGTACGTTGCGACAACAAACTCATCCTCTGCCACTGGACTGCGCCTCCCCCCGCAGCACATCGAGTCCGAGCAAGCGCTCTTGGGGGCGATTCTCATCCGCACCGACTCGCTCTACGAGATTTCAGATGCTCTGAAATCTGACTCTTTCTACGCAGAGAAGCATCGCATCATTTACGAAGCAATGGTCGACCTACAGGCCAAGCGCGAACCCATCGACCTCCTCACTCTTGCTACGAGGCTCGAAGAGCGTACACAGCTCGATGCTATCGGTGGGCGCGCGTACCTCGCGGAGCTTGCAGGAATGGTGCCCTCATCAGCGAATGCAAAATATTATGCCGAGACGGTATACAAAAAACATGTGCTGCGCAACCTTATTCACACCGCCGACCAGGTTTCTGAGCTTGGCTACAAAGAAGAAATGGCGCTTGAAGAAATCCTCGATCAAGCTGAAAGCAAAATCTATTCAGTGACCAACATCTCCTCGGGTAAGGGAATTCAAAATATCAAGGACGCGCTCATCGAGGCGTGGGCGCGTATCGAGAAGATACATGAAGAACATGACGGACTCCGCGGTGTCCCCACCGGATTCGCTTCGCTCGACAAAATGCTCTCGGGGCTACAGAAGTCCGACCTCATCATTCTCGCAGCACGCCCGTCGGTCGGAAAGACGACGCTTGCACTCGACATTGCACGTCGCGCCGCGGTCGACCACAATGTCCCCGTTGGTATCTTCTCGCTCGAAATGAGCTCGCAGCAACTCATCGACCGCATGCTCGCAGCCGAGTCGTCCGTTGACGCGTGGAAGCTCCGTACGGGAAAACTTTCGAAAGACCATGAATTTGCGTATCTGCGTGAAGGACTCGACCGCTTGTCAAAGGCACCCATCTTCATCAACGACCAAGCCGGTATCAACATTATGAACATGCGCTCGGCTGTGCGCCGCATGAAGAGCGAGCACAACCTAGGTCTCGTCATTGTCGACTACCTCCAACTCATGACCCCAATGCACTCGACGGACTCTATGGTACAGCAGGTCACGGAAATCTCTCGTTCGCTCAAGGGTCTTGCCAAGGACCTTGACGTGCCGGTACTTGCCCTCTCGCAGCTCTCTCGTGCCGTGGAGGCACGTGGTGGCCGCCCACGCCTCTCGGACCTTCGCGACTCGGGCTCCATCGAGCAAGACGCCGACGTGGTCATGTTTATTCACCGCGAAGACAAGGCCAACAAAGACAAGGTCTCAGAAAAGCCTGGTATTGCAGAAATTATGGTTGAAAAGCACCGCAACGGCCCCACCGGCATGGTCGAGCTCTTCTTTGATGAAAAGCACACCACTTTTCGTGATGTCGACAAATCACACCAAGCAAACAACCAAGGCTTCGATGATGTCTTCTAGTGTATGGATTCCATAAATAAACTTGCGCTGCTTTTTGCAGAATTCCCTGGTATTGGGTCTCGGCAATCCAAACGTTTTGTGCATTACCTCCTCAAGCGGGACCGTGTATACCTCGTAGAGCTTGCGCGGCAGATTTCGCTCCTCCAAGAAGTCGTGCTTGAATGCAAAAAATGCCATCGCTATTTTATGAAAAAATTCCCCGAGGCACCGCTCGTCTGCTTCATCTGCCAAGATGAGACTCGCGACCACGCGACACTCATGATCGTCGAGAAGGACTCTGACCTCGAGGCGCTCGAGCGCAGCGGCACCTACAAGGGATGCTATTTTGTGCTTGGTGGCATACTTCCCATTCTCGAAAAAAACCCCAACGCAAAGATACGCATCGATGCACTCGTCGAGCGCATCAGTGCTGAAAACGACGACCTCGACGAAATCATCCTCGCTTGTGCCGTGACCCCAGAGAGCGAGCATACCGCCCAATACGTCGAAGCCACCATCTCCCCTCTCATTAACGCCACAATGACGAAAATCACGCATTTGGGTCGCGGTCTCTCGACCGGAACCGAACTCGAATACTCCGACGCCGACACACTCCGCTACGCACTCGAGGGGAGGAAATAAAAATACCCCAGTTACTGGGGTATTTTTTTATCCTATCGACTCAATCTTCACCTCGGTGAAGGGTTGGCGGTGGCCGTTCTTTTTGTAGTAGCGGCTTTTGGGGCGGTACTTTATGACCATTACCTTCTTGTAGCGGTCGTTGTCTACTACCGATGCTTCAACTTTTGCACCAGCGAGGTATGGCGCACCTACTTTCGTGGTGCTTCCGTCATCTACAAGCATGACTTGGTCGAATGTTATTTTCGTCCCCACGTCGTGCACGAGTGCTGTCTCGTTTGGTTTCGCTTCTTGTGCAAGCTTCTCAATCTTGAGAATGTCTCCCACTTGTACTTTATATTGCTTTCCTCCTGTTTGTATTACTGCGAATGTCATAGTGTTGGCCATACTACATGGTTTTTCAAATAATGCAAATTAGTATACTTGACAAAAACTAAAGGAGCGGTACTATGTTCTATAGTCTAGTTTTTCACACATACTCCACAAACTTTCCCGAAAGGAAACAGATGAAGCGTAGCCCGAGAGTCAGCGATATATGGAAGATTGCCAAAATGGCAAAACTGGAGGTGACACACATCAGGATAGCGGAGGGAGGTATTTTCCAGGCTACCTTGTCACCTCCTCAAACACAGGAGATGAAAGAGGACGGTGTGCGCATTGCCCACATCATCATGACCGAAAAAATGCCGAGTGGCGAGTGGCAGCTCCACTCGACCGACGAGCTCCCAAACATCACCACCGTGCGGCAACTCACGTATGCAAAAGATGAGATCCCACTCTTTAGGTACGAAATAGAGGTGCCAGAATGAAATACAGCCACCCCATAAAGACAAGAGGGTGGTTTTTTGTTGTTTTTTGGGACAAAAAAACGCGCGTACTTAAGCGCGCGGCTTCCATTCAGGATAATATTCCGCAAAATGCTGCATCACCCAGCCACAGAGGAGGCTTTTTGGTGTGGAGTGAAAAAATGCACGCTCCTTCTCGTTCCAAAAAGCTGTGGACGTCGCATCATAACGCGTAATCAGGCGTATCAGCGTAAATACACATTGATAGCCGACGAGGAAAACGAGCGCAGCAATATACTGCCATGAAATCCAGAAGCCCCAAATCAGAGACTCTCGCCAGACTACATTTTTCGAAGCGCCCCTCTTTTCCAAGATGGGAATAACGAAAAACTTTTTAAAAAAGCAGGTGAACACAAGAGAGAGTAAGGCATAGAGCACCCACCATGCTACGACAAAAAGATACGAGTTGTCCGATTCCTCCATGATGCCTCCACAAAA
>JAYUQK010000079.1:0-9149 GCA_043756785.1 Candidatus Lloydbacteria bacterium
TGTGCATTTTTTGATACCTCGTCCGTTGGTGCCTCACGGCGCGTCTTGGTGAATAGTGATGATTGAAGCATGAGCGTATTGTAGCTGAAACATGCCGTGCCATATTATTGACAATATATTAAAATGTTCTATATTTCATACACTATGCGCCTCCTTGTGAAGTCAAATTGGATGCAATTGGGGTGCGGCGCCCAAGTGGTGTCGGAGCAGATGTATGAGCTATACTTCTGCCCGACCCGCTTGGGATGCCAAGCCCCAAGTGCGCCAATTTTACTTTACAAGGTTTGCGACGTCGTTCCATGTGACCACAACCATCAGTAGCATCAGTAGCGCGAAGCCGACAAGATTGGTTGCATTTGCAATTTTTACGGGAATAGGGCGGCGGATGATGCTCTCGATGATGATGAACAGCAGTCTCCCCCCATCAAGCGCAGGGAAAGGAATGACATTCATTACCGCAAGACTAATTGAAATGACCGCAGCAAAGAGGATGAGATTGGTGTAGCCCACTCCCGCTGCCGCCCCCACAGCGCTCACCATCCCCACGGGGCCTGTGACCTGCGAAAAGTCCCCGTTGCCTGTGACTGCTTGGGAGAGGAATGTCCACAGCCCAACAGCGGTCATAATAGTAAACTCGTATGTTTTTTTGGCACCTTCCCACAATGCCTTGTGTGGCGGGAGGCGCAGCGTGCCGACGACATCCATGCTGATACCTATCGCTGCACGGTCCTCGACTATTCCTGAAGCGGGCACGATGGTCGCGGTCGCCACAGTGCCACTCCGTTCGTATGTGAAAGCCGTAGGGAGCCCTGCGCGGGGAGCAATGTACGCAATGACAGACTCTGCGGAAAGGTTTTGCACAAGCTCCGCCCCTTCCCCAAGGGAGATGAGCGCGTCCCCAGCGCGCATCCCCGCCGCCTTTGCAGGAGAGCCTTCGCGCACCTCAGTAATGGTCAACTGTGCGTTCGTGATATATGCGGCTCTCGTACTGTCTACTGGGGAGGCGACGCCTATCATAAGCGTGCCCGCGATGAGTAGCCATGCGAACAACAGATTACATACGACACCCGCGATAATCACCAGTGCTTGGACGATGAGCGGCTTTGCGGCAAAGGCACGCAGCTTATCCGCATCATCCGCCATGTCATCGGGGTTTTCGCCATAGATCTTCACATACCCGCCAATGGGGAGTGCGTTAAAGGCATAGGTTGTCTCACCACGCTTGATACCGAAAAGCTTCGGCGGGAAACCGAATGCGAATTCGTCGACACGAATACCAAATTTTTTCGCAACGATAAAATGCCCGAATTCATGAACGATCACGAGTGGGAAAAGCACGAGAAACAAAAGTAAAATAGACATATGCTGCTAGTATACTACAGGAGTTAGCGCAGTGGGAGGTAGGGCGGAATACTGCTGACAATAGGATAGATGGTGCGCCCAATGGAAAGTAAAAATTGTTCACGGCCGCGCACGTCGGAGGCGGGAGCGCGATACCCGAGCGTCACGAGTAAGGGTGGGATGCATGAGGTGGCCTCACGGATACTCGTGTCACTCGTCGACGCAAATGCAAAGACTGTCGAGGTTGCCTCCGTAGACGTACACGGGCGAAGTACGTGTATCCACATGGCCTCTTTCTTTTTGGTGACCTCAGGCACGGTAACGCCAAACCAATACGCACTATTTGCGAGCACCACTGCATCATTCCTCGTATATACCTCACTCCAACCTTCGGGTATTTCCATAATAAAGCCCAAGCGGGAATTTTCGTACCGCGTAGCAGTCACGTCTTGAAACCGGACAAAGCTCGAGACTTGTGCCTCTGTCTGGGATGCACTCGCAGAGGTGGACGTCGCCTCAGTCTCTGGGGTGTCTTGTGGCGACTCAGGGGCTATCGAGGGTGTACTCGTCGCTGCAGAAACGCTCACTGCACTCCCCCTTTCTCTCTCTTCACGTGCACGTCGAAGCTCTGCTTCGCGTGTGGCATCTTTCTGTGCCAAGGCGCGGGCAGCATCGCTTGAGAGGGTGCGCTCGCGTAGGACCGCTTCCCTTCGTGCTTCCTCCTCATGTGCACGAAGCACATGCACAAAAGCCACCATGGCTATTGCAAAGAGAAAAATACACACGAGGAATACGTCGACGACCACACGGCGGCGCGCATGACGCTCTCTGGCTAAAAGGTGATGCGCTACAGGGTGTCGTATGCTCATTACGAATTGATATCTTTTTCTTTTGTGGCTGCGAGTGCGTCGAAACTTGCGTTTGCAGTGTCGACGATTTTTTGTAATTCTTCTTTTGCTTTCCGTGCATCGTCCTCAGACATTTCACTATCTTTTTCTTGGCGCTTCATTTCCGCAATGACTACTTCGCGCTCCTTGCGGAGTGATATGCGCGCATCCTCGGTCTTGTCTTTTAGCAGCTTGATTATCTGCACGCGGCGCTCTCCGGTGAGCTCGGGGAAAATAACGCGCAGTCCGTTGTCGTCCGTCGATACCGAGAGACCGATATTTGCTTTCTGTAGCGCACCCTCAATCGCTTTCGTTTGTGTTTTGTCCCACGGGGAGATGCGTAGTGTCCGTGCGTCTTCCATGGAAACAGTGCCCACGTGCGCAATGGGCGACTGCGTGCCATAGGATTCGACGGTAATGGAGTCGAGGATAGCAGAAGTTGCCCGCCCCGTACGCAAAAGCGAGAGCTCTTTCTTGAGCCATTCCTCGATCTCGAGAATGCGCGCACTAAGTGGTGAGAAGTTGTATGACATAAGTAGCAGCAGTATAACAAATCTGTCGCAATTACACACCCACAACACAAAGAGTGACTGTGGCACAAAAAACCCTGCGTAAAAACGCAGGGCGAGAAGAGGGGTCACGGTGTCAAAAAAGAGGACGGTGGACCCGAGTCCTGAGGACTAACTTGCGAAGCGAGCAGCAGGATAGTTGCTGTTCCAGCAGTAGCCGAGGCAGTGCCAGATCACCACCACCTCGCCGTCGTGCTCGCACAAACACGGGACGTTGAGGTGGTCGAGCAAAGTGAGGATGGCGGACTTCCAGAGAAAGAGCCCCTTCCCACCGAAGAATTGGCGGAAGACGGCGATGCCCTTCTTTTGGATTTCCCTGCCATCTCGCAGACCAAGACAGGTTTTGAGACTGTCGCTCTGTGTGAGGTCTTCGTAGATGCGGTTTCCCTCGACGCGAGCACCGTTACGCTGTCTGTCATGGAGCCACAGGTCGATGGTCGCGAGGTCGTACTCTCCGAGTCCCACGTCCTCTAGCTCGGGATGCAGCACCTTCTTCACCCAGTGGGGGTATATGGGGCGGACGGGGCGTGTGATGCGAATGATGGTGTCGAGCACTGGTACGGTGGGCTTTGGCAAGCCTTGTTGGATGGTGTTTGTGATGTGCACATGCCACGCCGCGGCTTCCAGACCTTGCTGATTAAGGCGATTTGCCACATCGCTCACGAGTCCGACGAATTTCGGATTCATTCCCGCCATTGCACAAGCAACTGCGCCGATTGTGCCATTTTTTGACATAATCTCTTCTCCTTTCAGGAGCATGCCCGAGCCTTACCGAAATTGGTTGCGCCAGAGCAGAAAAGGTCTCACGTGATCATAATGAGTGGGACGCATTCTGCTCTGGCGCAACATAAAATACTCAATGAACGTACGAGCATATAACAACAAAATTCTACAAAACATGCAAGCGTTTCAAGGTACGCCTTTCGTCGGTAGTGTGAGCGCGAGAAACTCGAGGAGGAGCTTTATTGAGGGTGAGCGTCCTCCTAATTCGCGCTTTGTCACAACAATATCTTCAAGTGCAGCTGCCAAAGGTGACCTTTGGATATCTGCTCCCTCTTTACCCAAAGACGGCCTTTGGAATTTTTCGTATAGCACAGACTCGAGTGCGCCCACAAATACTCTCGCTTCTTCTTTTGCCTTCGGCTTGTCGTCTGTCTTTGCCTTCGTCATGCGCTCGACCATCTTCATGCGCTCCGACACGCTCGCAGCTAAAAACTTCTTTGCAAAGAGCGTTGCCTCCCCACCCGCACCCTCCTCAGTAGCGATACGCACCAGCTGCATGCGCGAGCGCACGGTGGGGAGTAGGAGCGCGCTCGTGCGCACGAGAAAGAAAAAATGGGTACCCTCTGTTGGCTCTTCGAGGGTTTTGAGCAGTGCATTTTGTGACTCACTCGTGATGGCGTTGAAGGCCACCACAAATATCTTTTTTGCACCGTCGGCGCCACGGAGCCCCTGTGCGCGGCGCAGCTCTCGTGCATGTTCGATAAGCAGTGTCTCGAAGTGGTACTCATGGTAGTCGGGGTTGGCGACGGTTGAAATACCAAATGACTGAAAGAGGCTCTGCAGAGCTCGGGCCCCCTCCTCACGCTCGGCCTCAACGATGTACGCATGCGAAAGATGCTCGAGGGAAATCTGTGTACGCAAATCGTCTAAATACATAGTATTTGCATTATACTTTTGCGCTTAGACAAAATGTATTGACAGTTAGGCCTAGGTATGATATAGTCCTATTGGGTGGCAAGAAGGAAGCTTGGCACCACACGTCCGCCGCGGGTGCGGCGAAAAAGGGGCAGAAAGGCCCGTGACTGTCTCAACCAAGGAGAATAGATGCATCGCATCCGAGGTCCCCCCTGATCATTTGTTTCTGTTCGAACATAAAAATGGGCCGTGTACGCAAGTACATGGCCCTTCATTTTTTTGATTTTTTTTAGAAAAAAACCGCCATAGATGATTGGCGGGTTTGGGTGACTATCTAGCTCGTAGTCTCTGGTGCGGCCCTTTGGTATATCTTCTTCATTTCCTTGCCGTGCTTTTCCCAGACTACTGCGAACAACTCGCGAGGCGAAAAACCTTCTTTGTCGACCGCTTCCTCGACGTCTACCCGAGAGGGGTCGCAGTAGATGTAGATTGCCTGCACGCAAGAAGGGCAAATAATGTAGCAGCAATGTGTTGGTCGACCATACCACGTATCCCCACCCGTGCATCCGTGTGGGGGTTCGTACTGGTGATCTTGGATAAATCCAAAATGTGCAAGCACGGCGGTCTCTTTGCAATGTGCGCAAGCAAGGGTGCGCCCATGAAATACCGCCAACTTGGCTTGGCGCAACGAAGCTATCGCTACTCTGTGCCCTTCTATCTCTTTATTTAATTCTGCGATTGTTGACACGATGCTTCCCTCAAAAAACTTTCTCCCTTGAAACTACCGCGTAGAGTCTCGTGTGTCAAAGGACCCTAGCGTTTTGCAATGATTGATTTTTTGTGTGTATCCAAATGCTCGAGGGCGACGCAATAGAGCGAATCTTCTGCAAGAATTGCTTTCACCCCCATGCGGCGAAATACTCATTCGGAATGTTGCCATTCACAGAAAATTCATACAGTGAGCGTATGCTTTTGATTATAGGAACTGCCACACGAGATATTGACAGAATATCTTTTTTATGCATAATTTCATCCTATGATGAATAAAACAACACACATCGGTGCAATTAGCGGATCATTTATTGCTCTCTGCCTTTTTTGTGCACCCCTCTTCGCATTGGCAGCATCGATCACAGCGAATGTCTCAGCAAGTTCGATCAATTCGCTCGGCAAGTTTCGTGTGACAATGACCACAACCGGGGTCACTACTTGTACTTGGTCGCGTCTGGACAACGGCACCACCTGGCAATGGAAGGACCAGCCACTTTTGGGTACTGCCTACGATTCAGGTGAGATCTCCGGATGGGCAGGTCCTGCCAACTACGAATGGCAATTCACCTGCAACGACGGCATGGGGGGGTCAGTCTTTGGTGCCACCTCAGTTTCTATCTCTGCCAACCCTGTCACTTCACTCATTGCCGCGGTCATTATCGCAACCACCAAGCCGAAGCCCCCGGCAACTGAAGCGATCACGGTCCTCCCTGCAGCACTCGTCTACCCCAACACTCCAACCGATGGAACACACAATGACATCCGCCTCGTCGTGACCAACACGGGCGGCGTAGGCTCACTCCTCACTGGATCGGTCTCGATCATCGGAGACCCCGCATTCACCTGTTTCTCCGGCTGCACTTACACGAACATCTCACCGGGACCAGGATCAGAGGTAATCATTCGCTTCACCCCGACGATCGTAGGGCCAAGGACTGCGACGGTGAAATTCTCGGGAGGTGGAGGGGCGTCTATTCCTGCCAGTGGAACCGGAGTGACTCTGATTCCATTTGTCGTGGTGAACCCAAACCCGCAGCCGGCAATCGACATCGCGCCTGCATACACCCTCCTCTTCTATGGTGTCGAGATGGGCGCATATCGCGACAGGCAGTTCACTGTACGCAACGTAGGACCTGCGGGGACCCACCTCACTGGCTCCGTCTCTGTTGTGAGTGGGGCAGACTTCTCATGCCACTCCGGCTGCTCGTACGTGAATTTAAACACGACCACCGCACACATCGTCACGATTCGCTTCCGACCTACTGGTACGACCGGGACCAAGATGGGTCTCGTCAGCTTCTCGGGAGGGGGAAGCGCCACCCGATACTTAAACGGCGACGGCTACATCCTTTCGATCGTGGGCTCGCTCGACTTCCAGAACGTTTTAGTCAACACCACAAAACCAATGGCCTTTACCGTCACCAACCCGAGTTCCTTCACAAACGTTGGAGTGGGAACGATTATCGTACCTCTTCCCTTCTGGTGCTCATCGGATTGTGTGTACAACCTTCCTCCAGGAGGCAGCCACACATTCACGGTCACCTACGCTCCGACTACGTCTGGGCCAGACACAGGGGTGGGCGAGCTAAGCGGGTACCCCAGCAGTTCCTTCAACTTTACTGGGAACGGAGTCCCTGGGTACTTCCATATCCAGGAACAATAAACCCAGCAAAACGTAAAAAATACCTCGAATTCGGGGTATTTTTTTTCAGGGAAGACGAGGGGTGTGCCAGTTTTAACGCTTCGCCGCAAAATGATAAAACGGGATGCGATACGAAGTTTTGGACAGAGGTGATGTTTGCGAAGCTGTATGAGCTATACTGCTTCCAAACTCACCGAAGGAAAAACGAGTAGCGCGCCCGTTTTACCGTTTTGCTATTATGGATTTCTTGTAGGTGTCGAGATGCTCGAGTGCCACGCCAGTCCCCTTCACCACACAATACAGTGCATCTTCTGCGAGAATTGCTTTCACTCCCGTGCGGCGAAATACTAATTCAGGAAGGTTACGCAGCTGCGATGAGCCTCCCGTCATGATGATGCCTTGGTCGATAATGTCGGCAGAAAGCTCGGGGGGTGTGTCTTGGAGCACGTCCTTGATGGCCTTGATCATCTCGCGGAGCTCTTTGTCTATTGCCTTCACTATCTCATTGGAAGAAACCGTCACCGAACGAGGGAGCCCTGCGATAAAGTCGCGTCCTTTGATGACGAGTGTGAGCTCCTCCTCTAGTGGCACTGCGGAGCCAATTTTAATTTTAATATCCTCTGCCGTCTTGTCACCGATGGCGAGATTGAATGTCTTTTTAATATAGTCGGCGATGGCTTGGTCGATGCGGTTACCTGCACACTTTACCGAAGTCGATGCGACGATGCCTCCGAGTGAAATGACGGCGACGTCGGTGGTACCCCCACCAATGTCGACTACCATGTGTCCACGTGCTTCGTAGATGGGAATGCCTGCGCCAATCGCCGCGAGTATGGGCTCCTTCACCACGAATGCATTTTTTGCACCCGCGCGCATCGCAGCCTCTATCACCGCGCGGCGCTCGGTCGAGGTCACTCCCGCAGGAACGGAAATCATCACCTCGGGCTTCAGGAGATTCCAGCGACCCATCGCCTTGCTGATGAAGTACCGGAGCATTGCCTCCGTCACGCGATAGTCGGCGATGACGCCGTCACGCATGGGGCGGTAGGCAATAATATCGTCAGGGGTGCGGCCAATCATTTCCTTTGCCTCACTCCCCACCGCGAGGATGCGATTGTCGCGTTCAGAAACTGCTACGACGGACGGCTCGTTGAGCACAATTCCCCGCCCTGGTACATATACCAGTGTATTTGCCGTTCCAAGGTCGATTCCGAGCTTTGTAGAAAATAGTGCCATTGCCCCCTCATTTAACAGCAAAATGGGGCCAAGCGCAAACACGTACAAAAAACGTGACTTGGCGCCTAGGGGGACTTTGGAATAGTGCTTGTTGCTCTTTGCGGCAGGGGTGTAGGGGTGGTCGTGCTGGAGGGTTGTGCTACGCGTGTCCCCACAAGGTCATAGCATGCGAGATTTTGCTCTCCCTTACAGCCGCGTTCATCACTCCCACGCAGCTCACTTGTAGTGTCGTCGTCATCTTGCAAGAGTGGTCCGCTCACTTCTTCGAGGTCAGTACCAATATGGTAGTAAGCACATATTTTTCCTTTTGATGTACAGCGGTTCGCATATGTAAGTGGTGCTGCGCTCACATAGGCTGCATATGTATACGACTTCCGCATCTCTTCGGAAAGCGTAGACGACGCAGATGCCCCCGAAAAAGGCAGTCCGGAAAGTGTGCTGGGAAATCGTCCGTTTGTATCATAATAAAGATCAAGCGCGAGGGTCACAAGCTTCATCTGGTCTATTTTTTCTTGGTCGCGCGCGCGAAGTACCCTTTGCACTTTGTAATTTTCCATCTGCACGCGGAGCTCTTCGAGTGTGAGCATGGGGGTGGGGGCAGTGACGGTGCTCAGAGCGCTAATCTGGTTTATCGCGACATCCATGAGTGCGGAACCTCGCATGTGCACTCCAGCCACGTCGTCATCAAGGAGCACTTTGAGTGTAATGCGCGTGAGCACTCCCGTCGACTTATTTATCCATGCATCTCCTTTTATTTTCTTGAGTGCGTCTTTAAAGCGCACACGGGCTCCGGCGTCGAGCACGAGGTCTTTCCCTGTGTATGTACGATAGAGCATGGAGATAAACTGAAGTGACTTTTCGGGGTCCGCCAGAAGGGTGAGGTGGTGCATGGGCACACCGTCGATTTTCTCTTCCGGAAGGAGCGCGAGCGCAGAGAGTGGGGAGTTTTTTTGTAAAAGCGCATTGAAGCTTGTGCCCGCTCCCTCGCCCCCAAAATCTCCATACCCTCCTCCTGCCATGGCAACCCCTGAGAGTGACAATTCTTTCGCTATTTCTGCAAGGTCC
>JAYUQK010000080.1:0-3296 GCA_043756785.1 Candidatus Lloydbacteria bacterium
GCGGTGTTCACAAAACGCACCGTCGCTTTGTACTGTTTCCCAACATTAAGCGGGAAATCGTACGAGACGATGTTCGTGATGCTTGTGGGAACCGCCAAAACTTGTTCGTGTCGAGCCTTTGTGATGGAATAACGCGACACCTCTCCGCCGAGTTGCGTACGCACAATGTGGTACAGATCGCCCGAAACGCTCTCCACTTCGTTGATATAGTCCTCGGTGACACTTCCCTTTTGGGGACCAGCGAGCTCGGTGCGCTGATAGCGCCATTTGGAGCCCACGCAAATAGTGGGACTCTCGACGGGGCCCGACACTTGCCCCGCGGGGCCGACAACGGTTTGCGCATTTGCGCCAAGTGACCAAAGCGTCACCGAGAGTAGAGATGCGCAGAGCAAAATCGTACGGGAGAACAGTTTCATAAAACCTCCGTTAATGTGATGAACTAAGCTGCTTCTGCAGCGACCACACACATTAAAGCACACAATGTGTTTTTCTACAAGTAAAAGTAAAAGTGGATTGCAGAAAACAAAAATGGGGGCTAAAAATGAATTTAGCCCCCATGTGACGCACTGACCCTCATCTTTTTTGACTCAAAACTTTAAAAGTCCTTGCTCATCCAAAAATTCCCAGACACGTGCCGCAATATGCTTATTTCCCCTCTCGTTCGGATGCATACCGTCAGAAAGAAGCATTGCATTATTCTTATACACCCCCAAAAGCATGTTGGGGAGGATGGGGATGCCCGCCTCACGCGCAATACGCTCATATGACCCCGCATAAGGATATGTTGAGTCCACCTCAAGACCAAGAAGGACGACACTTGCCCCACCCGCACGCAAGACCGCGATAAGGGCACGCAGCCTCTCTTCAAAGACCGCCCGGGCCACACCCTGAAAGAGGTCATTACCTCCGACTGCGAGCAGCACGAGTTTCGGCTTGCACAGAAGTACAGAAGCAACACGCTCGAGGAGGTTTTCTGAAGTATCCCCCTGCACACCCGCGTTCAAGAATCGCACGCCCTTCCCTGTGTATTGTTTTTGCAATTCAGCAGGATACGAGGATGCATCTGTGCCCGCAGTAAGGGAGTCTCCAAGGGCAACGACTGGGTGCTCGTTTGCACTCAAGGTGCATGCGAATGAACTTCGCGCGACACTCTCCGTGATGGGTGCTGCGCTTGCATGAAGTGCCCCTCCCTCCACAACAATATTCGCGTATACAGCGTCAATCTTGATGTACACACTTTCCTGCCGACCGCCGAATGCGTCCGAGAAGACCTCGCCCACGCCGCTTGCAATGCGGGGATTCCACCTTGCCTTTGGGAGCCCTGGGATGTTGATGGTCGCCAGAGTGCGGGTGACCATCATGCTACGCCCAAGCACCGTGATGGTTTCTTGTGCTTCTCCCACATACGACGCGTACCCAGATGCATCCGCGACACAGCCCATGCGTGAGCTTGAAACGTACAGTTTGCGCATCACTGTTTCACCGGCGTTGATGGAACAAGGGTTCCATCCACAGTGGTTTGGCAGAGATGTCGGGGAAATGGGAGTAAACTGCGGCAAGCAGTCGAGCTCCACAACAGCAACGCCATCAGCATGCTCGAACAATTCGAGCGGCCTCCCCGCCAGTGCGGCAGAGAAAACTGGGCGATGATGGAGCATGCGCGAGACATGTATGCGCTGCGGCCCACTCAACAATTCACTTCCCTCAAGGGAGGTGTACTTCATTTGCCACTCGACAGCATAGCCCACCGAGGGCACGGTATACGACTTCACTGCTGCAAAGGCAGCAATAGGGAAACACAGAGCGGTGAGGCTCAGGATCAGGATTGGCAGAAATCTTTTCATCTCAACCTCCAAAAAGTCAAAGGACCCCTACTACATGAAAGTATACCATAAAAATGCAAAGTAAGCAATACCCCTGAGGAACAGTGAAGTCCCCCAGCTCCGTGAAATATGCTATTATTGTGCGATGGAAGGAGACAAATTACACGATATTCGGCATACATTTGCCCATTTATTGGCGATGGCGGCTATCGAGTTTGACCCTAGCGTGATGCTCGGTATTGGCCCCGTCACCGACGACGGCTTTTATTACGACTTTCTCTTCACCAAAACCCCTTCTCCAGAAGACTTGAAGGGTTTTGAGAAGTCGATACGCAAGGCGATCAACCAAAAACTCTCAATGAGTGGGCGCGAAGTAACTCCTGATGAGGCGGCGAAACTCTTTGCAGGGCAGACATTCAAGCTTGAGCTCTTGAATGAATATGCAGCTGAAGAGAAAACGCTCACCGCATACACCGTCGGCAATTTCACAGATCTCTGCCGTGGCGGACACGCGGCAAATACGAGCGAGCTTATGGCGGACGCATTCACGCTCACCCGCATCGCAGGGGCGTACTGGCGGGGAGATGAGAAAAACGTGATGCTCACGCGTATCTATGGATTCGCATTCGAGACTCGAGAAAAACTCGACGCACATGTCGCCATGCTTGAAGAAGCAAAGAAACGTGATCACAGGAAGCTGGGGAAGGAACTTGGGCTCTTTACTTTCTCCCCGCTGGTTGGCGCAGGGCTTCCACTCTGGCTCCCGAAGGGTGCCACCATACGGCGCATCCTCGAGCGATTTATCACCGATACGGAGCTCCGGTGGGGTTACCTACATGTCTACACGCCCGACATCGCAAAAATAGACCTCTATAAAACCTCTGGGCACTATCCGTACTACAAAGACTCGATGTACGCACCGATAAAAATAGATGAGGACGAATTCATGCTCCGCCCCATGACGTGCCCACACCACTTCCAAATCTATGCCAACGAGCCACACAGCTACCGTGAGCTCCCCATGCGTATCGCCGAGCTCGCAAAGCTCTATCGCTACGAAGCATCGGGCGAGCTATCGGGCCTCGTGCGTGTGCGCAGTTTCTGCCTCGCTGATGCGCACATTATTTGCGCAGGCAAAGAGCAGGCGATTAACGAGGTAGCGAGTGCACTCGATTTAATAGAGCACGTCTCAGCAGTGTTTGGCCTCACGATGGGGAAAGACTACTCGTACCGTCTCTCCTTGGGAGACCGCACAAATGATAAAAAATACTACACGCAAGAGAGAGCTGAAGGGTGGCTACGCTGCGATGCCGGTTTTCTGCGCAACGTTGAATGAACGATTTGTCCTCTTCGTGTCGGACATGATCGGCGTTGCACGGGTCTTGCTGAAGAAGTTCAGACTGCACTCGACGCTGTTCGGCGTGATACTCCTGTTCGCTGTGCGGCGGAATGACTGGCAACTGCTGCTCTTGT
>JAYUQK010000081.1:0-3275 GCA_043756785.1 Candidatus Lloydbacteria bacterium
ATAAAGTGTCGCCTTAAAGTCCGGTTCAAACTCTGAGAGGAGGGTCCCACCTTCCTCCACGATGCGCTCCGCGAGGCGCGCGTTTTGGCGCGGGTAGAGTATTTTTTGATCAAGCCCCGAGCCGGGTACCGCGATGGTGCGGAGTCCTGCAGCCATTGCGGCCTCATGCGCAAGAGTATCGATGCCAATTGCGAGCCCTGACACAATGGTGATGTCGTACCCCGAGAGCCCCGCGATAATAGCCTCGCATGCCTCTTTGCCATACGGCGTGTATTTCCGGGAGCCGACGACCGTCAAATAGACAGTGTCCACCTCGAGCGGTGCCCCCGCAATCCACAACGCCTTCGGTGGCTCGGGTATCTCCTGAAGCCCAGCGGGGAATTCCTCCTCAGTAAGTTGTCGGATTTTGTATCCCATGCAATTTACCCATCCTAGCAGTTCTGCTATGATGTTTCCATGTTGGATATTAAATTTATTCGCGAGAATCCCGACCTCATCAAAGAGGCGGTACGCAAAAAACACCTTACCTTTAACGTTGACGAATTGCTTGGACTTGAGCGCTCGCGTGGCGAGCTGCTCCTGACGGTTGAAAATATGCGTGCGGAGCAAAATAGCTTCACTGAGAAAATTGCACGCGCAAGCGATCAAACAGAGCGGCAGGGTATGATCGACCAAATGCGTACTTTTAAAGAAGCGCTCGCAAAAGAAGAAGAGTCGCTTCGTCTCGTTATGGAGCGGTGGCGCGGGCTCATGCTCCTCGTCCCCAACGTCCCCGACATTTCTGTGCCCGAAGGCGAAGGGGATGCACAGAATGTCGAGGTGCGCTCCGTTGGGGAGATCCCCGAGTTTGCATTCACACCGAAAGACCACGTCACACTGATGCTCGCGCACGACATGGCGGACCTCGAGCGAGGTGTAAAGGTCGCCGGCTTTCGTGGATATTTTTTGAAAAATGACGGAGCGATGCTCAACTATGCTATCTGGATGTACACACTCGAGCATATGGTGAAAAAGGGATTCACCCCGATGATCGTCCCCTCGATGGTGCGCCGCGAAGCATTTATGGGCACAGGCTATTTGCCTCAAAGTGAGGACGATCTTTATAAAACGCAAGATGGAGAGTACCTCGCTGGTACGGGTGAGGTAGCGATGATGGGCTACCACATGGATGAGATACTTGAAAAAGCGGAGTTGCCTAAAAAGTATATTGCATTTTCACCGTGCTTCCGTCGCGAGATAGGTGCGCATGGTAAAGATACCAAGGGCATCATTCGCGTGCATGAGTTTTTCAAAATGGAACAAGTGGTACTTTGTGAGGCCAACCATGAGACGACTGTTGCGCTACACGAGGAGATCACAAAAAATGCAGAGGAGCTTTTGCTCGACCTTGGCCTCCCGTACCATGTGGTGGTCAACTGCGGCGGCGACCTCGGCCTCGGCCAAGTAAAAAAGTATGACATCGAAGCATGGGTGCCCTCGGAAGGGAAGTATCGTGAGACCCACTCTGCATCCTACTTTCATGACTTCCAAACACGCCGTCTCAATACGCGCTATCGTGAGGACGACGGCAAGATGCGTTTCGCCCACTCTCTCAATAACACCGCCATCGCTACTCCACGCGTCCTTGTTGCCATCATTGAAAACTACCAAAACGAAGATGGCACTATCCGCGTACCCGAGGCATTACAAAAATTCATGGGTAAAAGCATTATCGGCGCATAAGTATCATGAAGCTCCGAGGACCGAGTAGGCTACAGTCATCCCGTGCGAGGGCGCGCCGCATCGACCGCGTGTTTGAGCGCATCATGCAAGTGCTCTTGATTGTTTTTTTTCTCTTCACCCTCACGAGTATGTCCTCACGTCATGACGCATTTCGCATCAAGGGCGTCGTGGTGGAGGGTGCCGAGGCGACGAACGTAGAGCACATGAAGGTGGTCGCCAATACACTGCTTTCCCAAAAACTGCTGTGGAAGATCGATCGCAACAACGGAATTTTTTATCCCCATTCAGAACTCCTGCGGGCACTCTATGAAGTCGATGCACGCATTCAGTACGTTGGCTTGTCCGTCTCGCCCCTCACCCAACTGAATATTTTGATTCATGAATATCAGCCGTCACTCTTGTGGTGCGACTCCCTTTCTCCTGACGCATCGACCTCATCGCCCTCCTGCTATCTTGCAGATAAGCACGGGTATGTGTACGCCACCGCCCCTCTGTATTCAGGGTACCCATTTGCTGTTTTTCATACAACTATTTTGGGGCGTGAAAGAGCGAGCCCAGTCGGAGCATTCGTTCTTCCACAGGACGAGTTTGCCCGCGTTGGCGACTTTCGTACACAGCTCTCGGAGCGCGGCATCACGGTGCGCGAAGTCAGTCAGTCGAAAGAGCAAGATTACCACTTTGTGACCAGTGAGGGGTGGCAAATCGCATGGTCCACAGCGAGAGACCCCCGCGAGAGTGTGGAAAACCTGCTTGCCGCACGGGCAGAGATGGAAAAGCCACAAAAGACAATTGACTCCACGAGCACACAAAGAGTGATCGACCTACGCTTTGAAAACAAGATCTTCTACCGATAGGACTGGTGTAAATGGCGAACTTCTTTGTTGACTTCAGTAAGTGGTCTGGAAGACATACTCAAAGTATGTCCCCGCAGACACGCTCACTTCGTCGCCTCGAATTTCGCTCATTTCCATCAGTCCCATGTTGCCCGTCTAGCTTTACAAGGAAGTTCAGTTGAGTATTCTGACAAAGGATAACTTGAAAGGTTAGTCATGAACTTTGTTCGTAGATTGCTCGCCCTCGTCGCCCTTGTACCGATGTTAGCGTTTGCGGGAGCTCCCGCTCTGAAATGCAGTAACGCTGGCAATCCCTCGCAGCCCTTCTGGAGTGCGCAGTATGGCAAGTTTGTCGCAGAAGGAATGCGCGCGGCTCTTCGTGGTGATATTGAAAATGCACGCGTCGCCTTATCGATTGCCAAAGATGCAAGCGAAATGTCCTGCCTCAGCCAGCAGTCAAAGGGGTTCGTTGAACTAAGAAGAACAGTTGGTGCACTTGAAATGAATGTGCTGATGCGTGCTGTGGTGAGTGGCATAAAGGTAGGTGACTATCGTGCGTCACGCATCGCGCTTCGTGAAATGGAAGATATGGAAGATGGCGAATTCCTTTCGCTTCCCCAGAATTTTTCGCTCATAAAGAAGACCGTCGACGAAGGATTCGTTGGCGCGCAATTCGAAAATTTGGAAAAAGAATTTGCGAGCGGAAAAGTACCCGTTTCT
>JAYUQK010000082.1:0-8838 GCA_043756785.1 Candidatus Lloydbacteria bacterium
GCGAGGAATTCATTCAGGATTACCTCATGCGCGACAGATTAAATTGATGATGACGATACTATTTGGGAGAGCATAGCATCACTTTTTACCATTAAGCCACATTTTCACCATAATCTAAATTACGTTAAGTACGACGGTCGTCGTACTTAACGTAATTGTGGCTATCGGACCAACGTGCCTGTTTTCTGAAACTCACGCAATGCATCCAAGTGTGTGCGCACGTTAAAGCAAGCGTTGTAGTCTGCGAAGGGTATCTCGTTTTTTTGTTTTTCGAGTAACGCAATCGCCTCGTCGAGTGTATGCCATTCAACCACAATTCCTTGCTCATCTTTTTGCGTGGTTTCAGGAATTCCTTTCTCGCCGACAACGCGCGCAAGAAGAAAGTGTGTTATTTGATGTCTTCCAATTTTCTCACGAAACTCTTCAGTGGTCGCTATTTCACGAATGATGTTAATTGCGCACCCCACTTCTTCTCTTACTTCACGCACCGCAGCGTCAGAAATATGTTCATCAAGCCCTACTCCGCCACCCGGCAAGAGGCGATGCTTTGTGCCCACGAGTGCAAGCTTGTTGTCTTTGTCGAAAAGAACCACCTTCACCGCAAGGCGTTCTTCGCATGTTGTTATCACGGGCGCTTTTGTATTCGGAAAAATATCTTTATCACTTAGTGTAAGCAGTTTTTTCATAAATCAAGTATAGCAAATTAAGTAAAATGGGGTCGGGGTTGTATAATGGGGGTACATGAAAGAAATTGTATTTGAAAAGACGACCGATGAACTCACTGCGCAAGGTGCGGAACAGAAGCACGCCGGTGGCCGTGGGCCACAAGCGACACCCATACTCCGTACTTTTTCAGGCGACGTGGAGAATCTCGTGCGAGAAAAAGGAATCACCAAAACACAAGTAGTCATGGCCGAAGAGGCGCGCCGCGAAGATCGCGGGGAAGCGCGCACGGTACATAGCGAAGACTCACATCTGACGCGGATTATTTTTTTTCTTCTACTCATCCTCGCATTTGGTGTGGGCGTGGGGTTGTACGTACTTATTGGAGTCAAAGCAAAGCCCGTCGACACGCGAGTACCGCAAGTAAAGACTGAGCGCATGTACGAGGTGAATATCACAAACACACCGCGCGAACAAATACTCGCGGACATTGCGACGGCGTTTAGTAAAACATCCTATACCCCAAATGAGTCACGTGTCGTCGCATTCACGGTGACCGACGCACAAAAAAACAATCGTGACGCTCTCCCAAAAGAATTCCTCGACGCGCTTGCGGAAACGCCCATCCCTGACTCGCTACGTCGTGCGCTTGGGGATACATTCACATTACGCGTCCACGGACAAAGTATCACCACTCCACTTTTAGGCTCTCTCCAATTCTCTATACGCTCCTACCCCAACACCTTTGCGGGTATGCTTGAGTGGGAAAACAATATGGCGGGCGAGCTTATTCCTTCTCTTGACCCAAACTTTTCGCGAAATACATTACGCACCCTTTCAGGAAGGCCATTTGTCGATGCGCGTGTATCGGGACTCGACGCACGAGTACTACGCACCCCAGACGGGCAAGTAGCTCTTGCATACGTATTTGTAGGGAGTGAGCACCTCGTCATTGCAAAGAACACAGACATTCTCGCATCGGTAATATTGGGATACACGGAGGAAGAAAAAAGTAACTGAGGACGGGTTCACAGAAGGACTATTGCCTACGAACCCCATTCGCGTATGATTGACGCATATGGCATTCGCAAAGCTCTACGCTATCCAACCCACACTTTCGGGTGGACACAAGATAACCATCGAAGCAGATCTCACAAAAGGACTGCATGCTTTTACTATTGTCGGACTCCCCGATAAGGCAGTCGAGGAAGCGCGTGACCGAGTGAGTGCAGCAATCAAAAATAGTGGATATAAATCTCCGAAACAGCGCAACCAAAAGATCACCGTCGCCCTCGCACCCGCGTCGCTCAAAAAAGAAGGGCCCTCTTTCGACCTCCCCATTGCACTGTGCTACCTTCTCGCCACCGAAGATATTCGATTCTCGCCTGAAGGGAGAATATTTGCTGGTGAGCTCGCGCTTAATGGTGAAGTGCGTAGCATTCGTGGTGCACTGGCAATAGCGAGTGCGGCAAAGGAGCTTGGTATCACTGAAGTGTTCATGCCGAAAGAAAATGCGCGTGAGGCGGCGCTCGTTTCGGGGATTACTATTTATCCCGTGAGCTCCCTCAAGGAAGTTATCGCACATCTTACCCCAGAGATAAAAGGCTCCCCAAAAAAGGAGCGCATCACACCGCAGCCGCAGACACCCCTCGCAAACAGTATCCCGCAAAGAACGCATCATTCATGGGACGATATCCGCGGGCAAGAGGGTGCAAAGCGTGGGCTCATGATTGCAGCTGCGGGTGGGCACAACATAGCCATGTGGGGACCACCCGGGACGGGAAAAACGATGCTCGCAAAAGCGTTTACCGAGCTACTTCCACCACTTTCCGAAGCACATGCACTAGAGGTGACTGCCATACACTCTGTGGCAGGTGTACTCCGTGGTGAGATAATCGTGACCCCACCCATGCGTGCACCCCACCACACTGCATCGTATGTCTCTATCATTGGAGGTGGTGCGATACCCAAGCCTGGAGAAATAACACTCGCGCACCGCGGAGTGCTCTTTGTGGATGAATTTCCTGAATTCGACAAACGCGTCATCGAATCACTGCGCCAACCTCTCGAGGAGGGGTACGTACACGTGTCGCGCGCGAAGGGGTCGGAGCGGTTTCCCGCAGAATTCATCCTCATCGCTGCGATGAACCCCTGCCCATGTGGCTACTTTGGCGACACCAAAAAACCTTGTGTCTGTGTACCCCAAGCTCTCTCACGCTACCAACGCAAAATATCCGGCCCCATCATCGACCGCATCGACCTATGGATAGAGGTGCCGAGACTCGCACATGAAACACTTTCACCTGGAAAGAAAAACAAAGAAGCGACACTACTCGTACAATTTCAAAAAGACGTTGCGCGTGCACGAGCACATCAAGAAAAAAGATTTGCGGGGACCGCAATCACCAACAACGCAAAGATGAGCGTGCACGCACTCGACAAATTTACCAAGCTCGACGATGCAGTTGCCACTGTCTTAAACGAGAGCGCAAAGCGTCTCGACCTCTCTCCGCGAGCCTACCACCGCATCATCAAACTCGCCCGCACTATCGCCGACCTCGACGAATCGCGCCACATCAAAAGCGACCACATTCTCGAAGCACTCCAGTACCGCCCCAAGCGCCTCTTTGCATAATTACCAAAATACTACCTATAGGTAGTATTTTGGTAACATATTTATAAATATCTATCTACCTCTATGCTGAAAAATTGCGAATGTGCATGAGCCGGCGCTCAATTTCTTCGATGGGGCGGAGCTGTTTTTCGGACGACGCTCTGATGAGCGGGTAGTGGCGTGCATCACACAGCATCTGTGCGATGGGCCACGCGTCTTTCCCCGTAACCCACGACTCGGGCGCGCATAGGGAGAGGTCGGTAGGGCGAGAGTACGTGCGTAGCGTCTTTTCTCCTTTTGAATTGTAGTACTCATGAAAATATGACATCACAAGCTCGCGGAGTGTGCGATACACAGGGTCGCGGTAGCGCACGTAGGGGTGGTTGCCCTTTGAGATGGCACCCCAGCATCCATTTTTCTTAAACACTGCAACGACGTGGTCGTCGTCGTGCACCGCAGAGAGATCGAGTATGAGTGGTCGCTCACCGTGTACCCATAGTGCGAGTGCGGCAAACAATGCCCCCTCCATGCAAAGTGCACGATGCGTACGGAGCACTTCACGCACCGACATGCACGAATCACCATCGGGTTCAAAATTCTGCGGGATCAGGGAGACAAACGTTTGTATCTTTTGTGGGGTGTTGAGTTTTGCAAAAACTGCCAACTCTTTTTGCGTCAGTCCTACTTTTTTATTATCAAACTTTTTCACTACATCAGTGTAACAAATTTAAAAAAGATTTTCTGGAATCGACTCGGGCAACCCATTCTTATTTCAGATGGAATACGCTGTTCTGGAGCGTTTCGGTGTTCGAAGGGGCGTACTCATCGTACGTCCCTCGAACCCGAAATCGCGAAGAACAAGTAGTCCGCTGAAATTAGAATGGGTTACGTGCACCGCGGACTTCGAAATGCAGATGCGTGCCAGACGAGCGGCCAGTGTTTCCCTCATAGCCTATCAACTGCCCTTTTGCGACTTGTTGCCCAGCCGAAACTGCAACACCCTTCATGTGCCCATAGAGCGTCTGTGTACCATTGTCGTGCTTGATAACCACATACGTTCCGTAACCACCATTGTACCCACCTTGTCGGGCAATGATGACCGTACCTGCCGCAGCCGCACTGACATACGAACCAGAACCACCGTAAGAAACGAGATCAACGCCATTGTAGCCGTGCAAGCCTTGTGTCTTGCGGTAGTTGGCAAGCGGTGCACGATAATAGCCGTCGATATTCGGGCCACTCGCACCACGGAGTTTCGAGCTCGCGGGTTTTGTCTTAACAACAACTGCGACAATCTCTCCATCTGGGACGATAACGATTGAGCCGAGTGAAAGGGTCTCGCCCTCCCCAATGCCGTTGTACGAGAGTATTTCGTCGGCGTCGCCCTTGTACTTCTTGGAGATACTTGCCACGGTGTCGCCCTTCTTCACGACATGCTGCACTCCGGACACGGGGAGCACAACGAGTGTCTGCCCCACCGCTATTTTTCCGCCACGTGGAATGTTGTTTGCCCACAGAATCGTGTTTACGGAAACATCAAACATTTTCGCAATCAGCGTGAGCGAGTCTCCTTCACGCACAATGTAGGTACTGATTTGCCCATGATCTGCACTTCCGTCGGCCACGTCCGCAAGGCCCCCATCAGGACCTACATCAGGAAGAAGCGCACTCTCTGCGACGGTGTTTACGTCGTCGGTGGTTGTTGCGTGGGCTGAGGTAGGACCCGTTGCAGCAAAGAGCAGTGCCATGTTTTGTGAATTCTGCACGCGCTCTTGCATGCTCACCTTTGTAAATACGTCATCAAAAAAACTGAAAAAACTTGCGTAAGCTACTGCACCAGGGATAGCCAGAAAAACAAAAAGAGAAAAGCCGAGTTTTCGCAGTGAAAGCGTTCGGAGTGAATGATTATTTATCTGGTCACCCAACAGACGAAGTGATGACCGGAAATATTGGTGTTTTGATTCGATAAGCCTAGTGTGAATTATTCGTACAGAATTTCTGAAGAGACATCTCTCAAAGCCAAGGAGTCCCCTCCAAAACTTTCGTGCCAATTCATATGACTTTCGTTTGACAACCGTATGAAAAGATTATATCTGATTTATTTTTGATTCGTCAATGAATTTTTTGTGAAAAATCGATATTTTGAATTCAAAAAATCTTAAAAATATGGCTTATATAAACACTTTTTTCAGAAGGCCTGATCCAACAAGGGAGATTACTGGCTCCACAAAGCCATATTTTTGAAACTCACAAAAAACTGGGGAGATCTGTAAAAATGGCTTAAAACAAGGACGAAAATGGTTTGTGAAAATATTGCCAAGAGATGCTAATATGATGGCTAATGATAAACCTACTTTCGGGACTCAATGCTGGCCAAAAAGATGCCGTACTCGCAACGGAAGGCCCCGTGCTCATTGTCGCAGGGGCTGGGGCAGGAAAAACGAAGACGCTCACGCACCGCATCGGGAGAATCATCGAGGGCGGGACCCCGGGCGGGGCGATACTCGCCATCACCTTTACCAACAAAGCAGCAAAAGAGATGCGCGAACGCGTATTTACTCTCCTCGATATAAAAGGAGGCGGGGCACACTTCGGGCGCAGCCGCGATATTCCTTTCATTGGTACATTTCATGGCTTGGGTATGACCATTTTACGCGAAAAAGGGACGGCAATTGGCATCCCGAGGACGGCAAACATCCTCGCGCAAGACGAGTCACTCAAGCTTGTAAAACAGGCGATGGGGAAGGCTGGGGTGGACCCAAAGCAGTTTGAGCCAAGAAAACTCCAGTCGCTCATTTCCCGCCACAAAGGCAATCTTGGTACCGCGGAGACCATCGCCGAAACGACGAAAAACCACTACCTCGCACAGACACTCGAGCGAGTGTTTGTGCTCTACGAAGAGGCAATGCGCACGGCGAATGTGCTCGACTTTGACGACCTCCTCGAAAAGACCGTGCGGCTCCTACGCGCCCACGAAGACGTGCGCAAGTACTACCAAGCACAGTGGCAGTACATCCATGTCGACGAGTACCAAGATACCAACCTCGTACAATACGAGCTCGTGCAACTCCTCGCAGGGGAAAAGAAGAACGTCTGCGTCGTGGGCGACAGCGACCAAAATATCTACAGCTGGCGAGGGGCGTCTATTGCCAACATTCTCAACTTTGAGGAAGACTACCCTGGGGCGCGCGTCATCTTGCTTGAGCAAAATTATCGCTCGACCCAAAACATTCTCTCTGCAGCAAATGGCGTCATTGCAAAAAACACCATGCGCAAAGAAAAGAATCTCTTTACTGAAAACACCAAGGGCGAGCCCCTCGCCACATTTGCAGGGTACGACGAGACCGACGAAGCGCGCTTTGTCGCGACACGCATTGCTACCCTACAAGGCCAGCATGTGTCGCCGAAAGATATTGCCGTCCTCTATCGTACCAACTTTCAGTCACGTGTGCTCGAGGAGGCACTCCTCTTTGCGGGGATCCCCTACCAAGTGCTCGGCGTGCGTTTTTATGAGCGCAAAGAAGTGAAGGACGTCATCTCTTATCTGAAAGCGGGGCGCAACCCCTCCTCGGTGTTCGACCTCGAGCGCGTCATCAATGTGCCTGCGCGTGGTGTCGGAAAGGTGACACTGCAAAAAATACTCCACGGAGAAATAGGAAGCCTTCCGCAGGCGATGCGCATGAAGGTGACTAAATTTTACGAATTACTCGAACGCATCAACGTCGCATCGGAGCACCTTAAACCCTCAGCGCTCGTGGCCTATATCATCAAGGAGACGGGCATAGAGGCAGCGCTTTCCGACGGAGACGACGAAGACACCGAGCGCCTCGCAAACGTACGAGAGCTCGTCACGGTTGCGAGGCGCTACGACCTCTTTCCTCTCCTGGAGGGCGTCGAGCAATTTCTTTCTGATATTGCGCTCGAATCCGACCAAGACACCATGAAGGGTGAGGTCGACGCAGTGCGCCTCATGACGATTCACGCATCAAAGGGTCTCGAATTCCCCTACGTGTTTATCACGGGAATGGAGCAAGATCTCTTTCCCTCACGCCGCTCGAGGGACGAGAGTCAGAGCGTCGGGGAGCGAGAGGAGGAGCGGAGACTTTTTTATGTGGCGCTCACACGTGCAGCAAAAAAAGTATTCCTCACGTATTCCTCATTTCGTACTATATTTGGTAGTCGGCAACTCAACATGCCTTCGGAGTTTTTAGGCGACATCGACGATACACTTTTACAAAGCGAGTCACGCGAAGGTGAGGCTATCGACGAGAGTGCGGTCGCTCCCTTCGGAGTAGGGGGCGGCAAACGCGTTAGTCTTTTGGGCTGGGATGACGATAGTAACGACGTCGTGTACGTATGAAAAATATTATTGCAAAAAAATCGCTTGGCCAAAACTTTCTCCACTCCATGCCCATTGTGGAGAAAATAATTGAGGTCTCGGAAATATTCCCAGGAGACGTCGTCGTCGAAGTGGGTCCCGGAGAAGGTGTACTCACTAATGCATTACTCAATGCAGGTGCACACGTCATCGCCATCGAGAAAGATGCACGATGCATACCACTCCTCGCGGACCGATTTCAGGAAGCGATAGCTGACAGACACCTTATCCTCATTGAAGGAGACGTGTTGGAGAAAAAAGTAAGTACGGAGCTCTACGCTATCCTCTCCGAAATCCCCGCATACAAAGTAGTGGCAAATATTCCCTATTACATTACTGGGCTCCTCTTTCGTTATTTTCTCGAAGAGCATCGGCAGCCGTCGCAGCTCACTTTTCTCGTACAAAAAGAAGTCGCAGAGCAGATCGTTTCACGTGGTGGAAAAGAGAGCATCCTCTCCCTTTCCATAAAAATCTTTGGCGACCCACACTATGCGGGGAAGGTCGGAAAAGAATGCTTTCGCCCCGAGCCCAAAGTAGACTCGGCAATTCTGTCCGTCAAAAATATTCATGACGAACGGCTGGGTACACTTACGCGCGCGCAATTTTTCCGTATCATAAAAATTGGATTTCGTGCACGAAGAAAAATGCTCTTAGGAAACCTTGCGGAGGGACTCGACATGAAAAAAGGAGAAATTCTCCCACTCTTTGATGAGCTTTGTATCGACAAAAGTGTGCGCGGGGAGGATTTGCCTATTACAAAATGGATCGCGCTCGCAAGCAGACTCCCAGACGCATAAAGCCTTCTTGCGGAGTCCCTCCACTACACAGAAGTACCGACCATAAACATAGTTCCAGTCACAGGAACAGGGACGCAAATCTTCAGGACCCAAATCAAGCATACTCCTCCAGGTAGCCACGTCCCGAGCATCCACTGGCCTGGGCGGTACGGTGGGCCATATGCGTATGTGATAGTAGCCCCAGGCTGATAAATCAGCGCACCCAGTGAAGATGGCGGGACTGCGAGGTCGGCAAAATACACGATGTAGTTTGCCGAACACGTACAGGGGAATATTGTACCCACCATCCCGCCAAAAGGCAGCCCTGGACCTGCGGTCGCAGTGCGTGTGTACATGGTGAATGCAACACCCACTCCCAAAGCAAGGATAAGGAGGGCAAACAGCCA
>JAYUQK010000083.1:0-8786 GCA_043756785.1 Candidatus Lloydbacteria bacterium
CATCTTTGATAACTGTGGCGACAATGGGGCCGTTGATCCACTCCAGTGTAAACGTGTCACCGTGTTTGTGCATGGCATAACGCGCATCGTCCGGATGCATCACCACATACTTGTCGCCAAACTTCGTCTCGGGGCGAGCGGTTCCTATAGTGAAGGGCCCGTATGTAAAATAGTAAAACTTCGTTGCCTCCTCCTTATAGACGATCTCGTCGTCGGAAATAGTCGTCTGGCCCTTGGTGTCCCAGTTTACGATGCGATGCCCGCGATAGACGAGTCCGTCATCATACATGCGCACAAATGCAGTGCGTACCGCAAGTGAACGTGCCTCGTCGAGCGTAAACGCCTCGCGACCCCAGTCGATGGAAGCCCCCATCTTTTTTATTTGGTTCACAATCGTGTCGTGGCTCTCTTGTGCAAATTGCTCCACGCGCAACATGAATGCATCACGACCCAATTTTTGTTTGTTCGTGCCTTCCTTTTCGAGAATCTTTTCTACTTTTGATTGTGTGGCAATCGCCGCGTGGTCGGTGCCAGGGACCCAGAGTGTTCTCTTTCCTTGCATGCGCTTATGGCGGACGATGGTGTCTTCGATGGCGATCATCGCCGCGTGGCCCATGTGGAGCACTCCTGTGACGTTGGGCGGGGGGAGTACTATCGAAAAAGTCTCTGCGTCGGTTTTTGTCAGCCCCTTATCGATGCAGGTATCCGGATTAAAAAAGTCCGAATCGAGCCATGATTGGTAAATACGCCCTTCGGTTTCTTCGGGACTGTACGGTCTCAGAAATTTATCATTCATCACCGCATCATTGTAACATTTTTTTGTTTCTCATTCTTAAAATACAGCTCCACATATGCACATGTCCTTTATGTTTTATAAAAGACACCATAAAGGACATGCCAAATGTCCTTTATGTGGCTCAGTAGAGCGACAATGCAACAAACCACGACTTGACATTTTGTAAAGAAAAACTATACTGATATTTAATCAGTTTTGCTTTTTGTTTGTTGTAGTTTTACATCGACATAACGTCATCATCATCTCACTCTACAATAGAGGTGAGTTTTTATTTTATTCACTTATGGTTGGGGGTTGGGATTAATAATTATTTATCACGAAGCTTATGAAACATATTTTCACGTTGAGGGGTGCAAAAAGTAGCGCATTTGAAAAATCTCTTGGAGGGCTTCTTGCCTTCTCGGTACTTATGCAAACCTCCTTTGTGATGCCTATTGCTGCCTACGCAGATACTGCATCAGAAAGCGCCACTACCGCATCCACTCTGGTAGACGTGAGCATCTCAAGCTCGGACTCCATCTCCGTGGACTCTTCGAGCTCTTCATCTGCCTCCGTGAGCACAAACCCCTCCTTTTCGGCAGTGCCCAACTTTGAGCCAGTGACGCCCGTGCTCGACGTGAGTATCGTCGTGACCGACTCCTCCTCCTCGACGATGGTAGTAAGCACGACTGTGGATAACTCTGCGTCGACGAGTGTGACGACGAGCGTTTCTCAAGGACAATCAACTAGCTCGAGTAGCGTTGATGTCCTTCAGGCTATTTTTACGTCCTTGACCGCAAGTACCAGTAGTAGTGTAAGTAGTAGCGTGAGCGTGGAGCAGACTGTGAACGTCTCCGTGAGTATTTCCACAACTTCTTCGTCCACACCAGGGACAAGCACATCGTCGTCCCCCATAAATCTAAAGCCCATCATCACCGTTATTGGCGCAAATCCAATGACCGTCACACAGAGCACCCCATTCGTTGATCTCGGTGCATCTGCAAAGGATATTGAGGATGGCAACATCACGGGAAGTATTGTTGTCGCACAGGAAGTAAACACTGCAATCTTGGGTACATATACAGTCTCCTACGCAGTCGTCGACTCGAAGGGGCTTGCCGCAGACACAAAGACGCGCATCGTGAATGTGGTTCCCCTAAATCCAGGCGCATGTAAAGCACCGCTTGATGCGCTGCTTGTCATCGACCGCTCCGGAAGTATGAAGTTCGACGGAGTGAACCCCGAGCAGCCGCTCACCCAAGCGAAGCTCGGTGCGGATGCCTTCATCAACACACTCTCGACTTCGTCGGACCGTGTGGGTGTCGTCACTTACAATGTGGCGCCCACGTTAAACTCTGCGCTCTCCAACGACTTTGCTGCAGTGAAGGCGAGCTATCTGAGCGTCAACGCGACAAATGGGACAAATATCGGTACAGCCCTCGACCGCGCACAGCTTGAAATTGCCACTAACGGACGTACGGCAGGTGGTGAGAAGCGCGTCATTATATTACTTTCAGACGGCGTTCCTGATATTGCGGGGATGACGGCTGCAGCTTCGATCGCAGAGACCATCGCCAAGGCAACACTTGTAAAAAATGCAGGGACCATCGTCTATACGATTGGGCTAGGCAACGGCGTGAATCCCTCACTCATGGGGTCTATCGCCTCTACCCCATCAAATTATTTCTTCGCACCATCGGGCGCGCAGCTGATGGATATCTATAAGTCCATCTCTACCATCGAATGTGCACGCCAGCCCTCAACAGTGGCTGGCAAGAAGATTCATGATGTGAACGGCAACGGGAGTGTGGACGCGGGAGATACGGGTATCGCGGGGTGGCAGATAATTCTCACCGAGGTATCTGGCAACCAGCTTGTACGCCGCGCGACTACTACCACCAATGGCGCATATACTTTTGCGGACGTTCCATCGGGAAAATATAATCTCTGTGAAGTGGGTAAGGAGGGTTGGAATCAGACCGCACCATCACCAGGCGTCAACAACGGTTGCTACAGCCTCGATGTGACTGATGGCTCGGCAGTTGTGGACAAAAACTTTTTGAATACAGAAGCGACGAAGCCCGAATGTCGCGATGGGAAAGACAACGACAATGATGGCAAAATTGACTTCCCGTCGGACGCAGGATGTACGAGCACGGAAGACAACGACGAAAATGAGAAACCTATCATTACCATCGTTGGTGCAAATCCAATAATCACCACACTTGGTAGTGTCTACACAGACTCGAGTGCAACCGTTGCTGACCCCGAGGACGGAAATATTACACATAAACTTATTACGTCAGGAGTGGTCGACGTGAACAACCTTGGTACTTACGTCATTACCTATAATGCGACTGACTCTAAGAATATTGCTGCGGACACAAAGACGCGCAGCGTGAGGGTTACCGCCGCATGTGCTGACGGAAAAGACAACGACGGCGACAGTAAGACAGATTTTCCCCTTGACGCAGGCTGTGAGAACCCAGAGGACAACGACGAGAACAGCCGCCCTGTCATTACCGTAGTCGGGACAAATCCAGTCGACATCACTTTGGGCGATGTCTACACCGATTGGGGTGCCACAGCAGTAGACCCTGAGGACGGCAACATCACCACGGGCATCGTAAAGACGGGCACGGTGAACACCGCCACACTCGGTAGCTACACTATTCGCTATAACGTCTCAGACTCGAAAGGACTCGCTGCGCCCGAGAAGACGCGCATCGTCCGCGTGAATCCCATAGTGACAGAGTGTAACGACAACAAGGACAATGATGGGGACAATCGTGTCGACTTCGACGGGCACATTGTCGGAGATATGGCATTCGCGCCTGACTCCGGCTGTGACTCACTCGAGGACAACGATGAAAACAACCGCCCCGTGATCACCGTTGTGGGAAGCACAACGATGGAAGTGGCCATTGGCACGCTTTTCACCGACCCTCGTGCGACCGTGTTTGATGCCGAGGACGGGCAGATCAACAACAAGCTCGTTGCGTCAGGAACGGTGAACACCGTGGTCTTGGGCACCTACACTATTTATTACAATGCCACCGACTCGAAGGCCCTCGCTGCAGTCGAGCAGTCCCGCATGGTCAAGGTGACCTCAAGCTGCTCTGACGGAAAAGACAATGACAACGACGGCACCACCGACTACCCACTCGACCTTGGCTGTGAAAATCCTGAAGACAACTCTGAGAATGAGCGCCCCGTCATCACGCTTCTTGGCGACGTGGTCATGAGTATCGTCTCTGGCGGTACATACACTGAGCCGAGTGCAACAGTATTCGACCGCGAAGACGGTATCATCACCAACAAGCTTGTTGTTGCTGGCACAGTAAATACAAACACCGTTGGAGCTTACACCATTACCTACAATGCAACAGACTCACAGAGCCTCGCTGCGCTTACGGTGAGTCGCACCGTGAACGTCACCGTCGCTCCATGTACGCAAAATTGTGGTGGAGGAAGTAATGACTCACCATACCCAGGATGTACAAACCCTGCTGCGACCAACTACAACCGACTTGCAAACAAGGATGACGGGTCTTGTCAGACGGGCGGTGGTGGTGGAGGAGGTGGAGGTGGTCCCACCCCACTCTCTATCATGAATGAGCGGATTCTGTCGGTCGGTACGACAACGGTGACTATTACATGGAACACCAACATCCCCGCAAGTAGTCGTGTCGTCTATGGTCTTGATCCGGTGCTCAGCCTTGCAAGTGCTCCGCTCTATGGATACGACCTCACCACTGTTACCAACTCCACACTTACCACGAGTCATACAATGACCATCGAAGGTATTCCTTCTGCGGTCTCGGCATATTTCCGCCCCGTGTCTGCTACAAATAGTGAGACCAAGGTGGGTATCGAGCTTACGCGCGGAGGTGTCCTCGGGGAATCAACGGAGTGTTTCTATCTTCGCGAGTATATGCGACTCGGCTACAACAACAACCCCGTTGAAGTGACCAAGCTACAGTCCTTCTTGCGCAACTACGAAGGGTTCGCAACGCTTGAGGTGAATGGATTTTTCGACCTTGCCACCGACAAAGCAGTACGCGCATTCCAAGATAAATATCGTACAGATGTGCTTGCCACGTGGAACCTCGCAGCAAATACAGGCTACGTCTACTACACCACCCAAAAGAAGATTAATGAAATTTATTGCCAGCGTACCTTCCCACTCAACACGACGCAAATTGCAGAGATCGCTTCCTTCCGCTTACTCGTGAAACAAGCAGTAGCGTCACGAGGAGCAGCCGACGCCGTGGTGGCAACAGCCGTCTCGACGCCACCTGGGGTGGGCAGTGCCACAGACAACGGGCCCGAGGGCATCGTGGCAGGTGCCGCAACCATCAAGGTAGAGAGTGTCACAGGGAGCGAGGGTGAAAACCCAAAGAGCCCCACACGTGGGCGCATCGCTCTCGCAGACCTTCTTGCAACAAGCCCAATGGTGGGGGAGAGCCTCTCTTTGCGTGCTGAGTCTGGTGCTGCCGCCGAAGCGACGGTGGGTGGCGCAGAAACAAAGGGCGAGCCTTCCTTACTCGACTGGGAGGGTGGCGAGATGTTCTTCGGTCTCACCTGCCCCATGCTCCTTGTGGGACTCGCACTATTCTTGATACTCATCATGGTTGCCCTTCTGTACATGCGCACGCGCAAAAATAAACACGTTATTGAAATAGGAGAATAAGACACACCAGCATTAAAAAACAAAACCACCCCATCTCATGGAGTGGTTTTGTTTTTTGGGATAAAATGAACACAAGCACTTAAAACTCATGGGACAATATGCATAACGATAGAGTGATATTAGGGGGCACTTCCACGCACGAACAGAACCCATACGCAATCTCGTTTCGCTGGCTACTCCGAATCTATGCTGTTATCCCAGTTATTCTGTTTGTGGTTGCCGTCGACCAGCTGTTTATGTCCGGAGTCTTGCGGTCCACACTTCCTTCTTTTCCTGACCAAGTTGCGCTCTACGCTTTTTTGTTTAACTTCCCACATATTCTTGCAAGCTTCTTTCCATTTATGAGTAAGAGCGTCCTTGTGCAATATAGAAAACGACTCGCCGTGGGCAGCTTGCTTATTATCGGAATCTTTTTCCCCCTACTTGCATACGACGCCTCGATTGCCTATATCGCCATATCTATTTGGACAGTCCTCCATGTCATTTTCCAGCAAACAGGACTCGCGCTGATGTTCATGAGGGCACCTTCTCACTATTATCACTATTGGAAGTGGGTGGGTGGTCTTTTGGGCTGTTATATATACATACAGATTTACCCCTCTGTGTTTTTTAGTAAACTCATCCTGTATGAAAATATTGTACTCGGACTAGGTGTGCTGGTGATATGCGTATGCACACTACTCTTGATGCGTGACTCAACAACAAAAGAGGGAAGGCAGTATGTTGCTGCGACGGGGGTAATGTTTGTTTCGGTTGCCGGACTGTTTTACGACGGCTACCCACTCTTTGCTGTACTTGTGCCGCGCATCGTTCACGACGTGACTGCGTTTACTTTTTATATCACTCATGGACTGAATGCTTCATCAAAAAAGTTTAGCGACTCATTTTTTCGTGTTTGGCATGTGCCAACCCTCTTTGTGCCGATAATCATTGTGTGCGGGAGCATTTTATTGGCACACATACTCATGGGTGGCATGGTGGGGAAATTGACTATCTCGATCGTGATTTTCCTCTCCCTGCTGCATTATTACCTCGATGCATTTGCGTGGAAAAAAGGCTCCGTACTCCGCGAAAATATCGCTTTTCAAGCCTGACAAAATACGCTAGTATAATGTCATGATTTCACGAACACTGATCGAGACACTGAGGGATAAGGCGGGGGAGACCGTCACGGTGGCGGGCTCCGTGAATGTACGCCGCGACCACGGCAAACTGATTTTCATTGACCTGCGCGACATGTCGGGGGTGGTGCAAATGGTGGCACTCCCCAACCATGTGGATGCACACGCCATCGCAGGGACTATCCGCCCTGAGTGGGTGGTGCAGGTGGAGGGCAAGGTGAATGCTCGCCCTGAACGCATGGTGAAGGCAGACCAGCACAACGGTGCAGTCGAGCTCGAGGTGACGAAGATCACCGTCCTTGGGCGGGCAAAGGAGCTGCCATTTGAGCTCGGTGCGGAGCTCAACATCGACACGTATTTAAACTTTCTCCCGCTCACACTACGCGACCCGAAGAAGCGCGCTATCTTCAAAGTACAAGCGAATATTATCCGCGCGTTTCGAGAATTTTTTGTTGCAGAGGGTTTTACGGAAATCCAAGCACCAAAACTTATAGGTGACGACGCAGAGGGAGGGGCAAACTCATTTGACGTGCCCTACTTTGGCCACACTGCACACCTTGCGCAAAGCCCGCAATTCTATAAACAAATAATGGTGGGTATTTTTGAGCGCGTCTTTACCACGGGCAATGTGTATCGTGCAGAAAAGCACGCCACAAGCCGCCACCTAAACGAGTACACCTCCATCGACGCAGAGATGGGTTTCATCACGGACCACACCGACGTCATGAAGGTTGAAAATAAATGTCTCCGCTATATCGTGGAGGACTTGAAGAAAACATGCGCGGCAGAATTTGCCCTCCTCGGTGCCACTATCCCAGAAGTTCCTGAAAGTATTCCTGCATTTAAGCTGCGTGAAGCACAGGAAATAATCAAGCGAGAGTTTGGCGAGGATTGCACGAAAGAACCCGATCTCGAGCCTCAGCATGAACGCTGGCTCCATGAGTATGTAAAGAAGGCGCATGACTCTGACTTCGTCTTCATCACGCACTACCCGATGTCCAAGCGCCCAATGTATACACATGAGGACGAGGCTGACCCAGGCTACGCAAAGGGCTTCGATCTTCTTTTCCGAGGTATCGAGATCACCACTGGGGGGCAGCGCGTGCACGACTACGACACCTTGGTCGCACAAATGGAAAAGAAGGGTCTCAACCCAGAGCAATTCAGCTACTACCTCCAAGCATTCAAGTATGGCATGCCTCCGCACGGCGGCTTTGGTATGGGGCTTGAGCGCCTCACCGCCAAATTCTTGGGACTCGACAATGTGAAAGAGGCAGCGCTTTTTCCTCGCGACATCAACCGCATCGACAACCTGCTCAGCAAGGTGAAAAAAGAGGGGGAGTAGTCTGCACCATCGCCCTCCTTGCAAATTTTCCTAAATATTGCATAATCAATATGCCTTGTGTTGAGCATGCGCGCCACTCGTAAGAGTGGTGAGGAAAGTCCGAACACTCGCTGTGTAAGCAGCAGAAGGGTAGCGGGTAATGCCCGTCGTGGGCAACCACAGAGGTGCGAGCAGTGACGCCCGGAGCGAAAGCGAAGGGGTCCCGCAAAGCAATTTGAGGGATAATCTCGCCGTAATGCGAGAGTGAAACGGCTAAATCCTTACTTGGGTGCAAGGTCGTGCTCTGAGCAATCAGAGAGTGCCGCTTGAGCTTGCGAGTAATCGCCAGCCTAGATAAATGCATGCTGCGGTATTTGCATGGAAATACCGCACAGAATTCGGCTTATAGGCACAAGGTCCAATGTGAAAATACCACTCCGAAAGAGTGGTATTTTCTTTTGACAACAATGGTAAGTTGCGTAGACTGAGAATTGGAGTTTCTCAAAAAGAGGTGCAATATGACGGCGGTAAATCCTGAGCTAAATTTAACGCATGTCACGCTTGTGGATATTGAGGTCCCCACCGAAGACGGTGGGCAGGTATCACTTGGTGACGAAGATGGTGTTCTTACCATAGTGAACATGACGCGGAAGGAAGCTCGAGACATACTCCAGCTTCTCGATCCTATTGTTTCGGGGGTACTTTCCGGTAATGGTGTGAATGTCGCTAAATTTCATAAAGGCGCAATCACCATTGTCTTTACGGTTGAACAATTCGGCATAATATACAAAAATCGTGGCTTTTTTAAGGTCCCTTCTTTCTCTTCGGAGCGATCGTCGAAGCAAGGAAAATGGCACACAATACTTTGCGCAA
>JAYUQK010000084.1:0-3172 GCA_043756785.1 Candidatus Lloydbacteria bacterium
GGGTCACTGCGCTTGAGATAACCAACGAGTTCCAAAAACGACAAACGGAGTTGGCGCTTCCCTCGGGCGTGCGCGTAGACTTCGGGGGTGAGAACGAGGACGTGAATAAAACTTTCAGCGAAATGGGACTCGCACTGCTTGCCGGAACACTACTCGCGTTGGCCATTCTCGTGCTTGAATTTAACTCACTACGTTTCACCCTCTACCTCATCCTTATTATTCCCCTCTCGTTTATCGGAGTCTCACTTGGGCTCGCAATTTCGCGCCAAGCGCTTTCCTTCTCATCAATGCTTGGAGTCATAGCGCTAGCGGGGGTTATCATCAATCATGCCATAATTCTTATGGACTCAATATTGCACCGCGTCCGCAAGGAGCATACCGAGTCTCTTAAGGAGGTGGTCGTTGAGGCGTCTGCGGTCCGACTGCGTCCCATATTCCTCACCACCGTCACCACAGTGATAGGCATGATCCCGCTTACCACCGCATCTGCACTCTGGGGGCCACTTGCCTTTGCCATCATGTTTGGACTTACTTTCGCGATGATACTCACGCTCGTCCTCGTCCCTGTACTTTTCTACCGCTGGCCTGGTCGAGAGTTCTCCGAGCACAAGGAATAGTCTATCCTCCCCATACTTAGTGCCCCGGCATCATTTTTTTGATGCTATACTTACGCCAGCAGTGTGGGCCACTTGCTACTTCGTCAATATTTATCGGCTCAAAATACATTTATGAAAATCTTGGTTGAGTTTCTGGTCATACTGATCTTACTTTCCGTGTGGCTGCTCGTTGTAAAGTACATTATCAATTATCAAAAGAAAAAATAATATGGATCCACGCGTAAAGCCAGTACTTATCACCATTGTCACACTTGTCGTCATCGCACTTATTCTGATTATCAACCCATTTGTTATCATTAATGCAGGTCACCGCGGGGTTGTGCTCACGTGGGGGGCCGTTTCCGGCAAAGTGCTTGCTGAAGGGCTGCATTTCGTCATACCCATCGCTCAGTCGGTGAGACAAATTGAGGTGCGTACGGTAAAGCTTGAGGCGACTGCCTCGGCCTACTCCAAAGATCTGCAAACAGTAAACGCGCAGGTTGCTTTGAATTACCACGTAATCCCCGAGTCGGTGAATGCACTCTATCAAAACATCGGCATGGACTACGAGTCACGAGTCCTCTCTCCTGCCATTCAGGAGGCGGTAAAGGGAGTGACGGCAAAGTTTACCGCGCAAGAGCTGATCGAGAAGCGCGCAGAAGTGAAAGACGAAATTAAAATGGAGCTAAGCGCACGACTCACAAAGAACTTTCTTATTGTTGACGAATTTTCACTTGTAAATTTTGAATTTTCGAGCGCATACGAACAGGCCATCGAGGCCAAGCAGGTCGCACAACAAAATGCACTTGCTGCGGAAAACAAGCTGATACAGATCAAAGTAGAGGCTGCACAGCGTATCGCACAGGCGACCGCTGAGGCAGAGGCTATTAAAATTCAAGCGCAAGCCGTGACACAGCAAGGAGGCAAAGAATATGTCTCGCTCCAGTGGGTGGCGAAATGGAATGGCGTACTTCCGACGACAATGCTCGGTGACGCGACGCCGATGATCAATATCAATCGATAGTCCAAAAAACAGCGAGCAGTGCTCGCTGTTTTTTATTCCACTAAAAGTGACAAGTCCCCACAATCCCCTTCTTTGCAAAATACTGCTGGTGGTATTCTTCGGCGCGCCAAAATGTCATGGCGGGGGTAATTTCGGTCACGATAGGATCTGTAAATCTCCCACTCACTTCGAGTCCCACCTTTGACTTGCGTGCTTTTGCCTCTTGTTCAGCATCATGGAAAAAAATTACAGAGCGGTACTGCGTACCGTGGTCCGGCCCCTGTTGATTCATGGTGGTTGGGTTGTGATTCTTCCAGAATATATCGAGGAGTGCTTCGTACGAAACTTTTTCAGAATCGTACGTCACTTCCACCACCTCTGCGTGCCCAGTGCTGCCTATGCACACATCTTCGTAGGTTGGATGCTCGAGGGCCCCGCCCATATAGCCCACAGCAGTACTTTCGACGCCAACAAGTTGTCCGAAAACGTTTTCTACACCCCAAAAACATCCAGCACCAAATGTCGCAATTTTTGTGTTCATTTATTCATTATATAACGTTTCTATCGCTTACAGCGACTGTACACCTTTCGGAGATTTCTGAAAATCTCTCAAAAGGTCTTGCGCTCTGGCTCCCATCTGAATGGGTTCCCAATTACAGAGCTCACCCCAAAAGCATCCTGCTCCAAATGTAGCTTTTTTATTCATATGGTCATTCTAGTTTTTTATAAACAGCTCCGCACGTTTCAAATCCGTCGGTGTAGTTATTTAGGTCCACCTTTTTGCTTTGAGAAGTTTCACTGGTACACTCCGCGCAATCACTGCAAGTGTGTGTGGTAGGCCAAATTCAGTGGAGGAGCCCCCTATGGGCACTAGTGGTATGTCGAGCATTTCATGGCGGAGCATGTAGAGCCCAGTATTCATGAGTCCGCGTTCGACAAAATGCATTTCCTCGTTAATGGAGAGGAGGTTGCCTTTTGCATCGATGAGTATCTCACCCTTTATTTCTTTGTTTTCTACTTCAACCACACAGACCCCCCAGTCAAGCGCACAAAGTTTTTCAATGTCTTCTTTTGCATACAAGTCGTCTCCCATCATGATAAGAAATCGCTCACCGAGTAGTGGTTTCGCAGAAAGCAGCGCACCCGCAGTCCCATTCAATTCTTTTTGTACGACGTATCGCAGAGTCTTTCCTTTCCATGTATCGCCAAAAAATGCTTGAATTTGCTCACTCTGATGCCCCACCACCATAATGACATCAGTCACTTCCACGGGTAATGCTTCGAGTTTCCATTCAATCAAATTTTTCCCCAAAACCATTTGTAGTGGCTTGGGTATGGTCGCCGTAAGTGGGAGCATCCGTGTCCCACGCCCCACTGCAAGTATGCCGCATTCGTGACATTTTTTTCCAAACGCTCAATTATACTTGTTTTTTTATGAAATAGTTATATAAATGAAATAGAGCCGAATAGGACCAATACAATGAACACTCGGGTTACCCTTAACGACTCCCACCCTCATCCAGCAAAGTATTACCCCGTTTTCGCAGTCGACCCGTCTAAGTTGGTCATCGGC
>JAYUQK010000085.1:0-8622 GCA_043756785.1 Candidatus Lloydbacteria bacterium
GTGTCGACTTTACTGAGCGCAGGTTTGAGTGGCACGGCAACCCACCTGGAAAAGGGCCCGCTGACGTTGTTGCGAAAGATCAGCAGGGAATAGTCGCGCTCAATGAGCTGCGTACTTTGCGTGGGTTGATTAAATCTGAACATGAATAATATGACTATTCCACCACTAAATCCAAAACTTTTTGATACGGACATTGAGCTGGCCCCTATTCGCATGGGCTTCGGGCAGGGCTTGCTACAGGCGGGGGAAGAAGACCATGATGTCGTGGCCCTTTGTGCCGACCTCACCGAGTCTACGCAGATGCATCTTTTTCGTAACCGTTTCCCCGAGCGTTTTGTGCAGATGGGCATCGGCGAGCAGTCGATGGCGTCGGTGGCGAGCGGAATGGCAGCGATGGGTCGCATCCCTTTTTTCTCTTCCTATGCAATGTTTAATCCTGGGCGCAATTGGGAGCAGATACGTACGACCATCGCATACAATAATGTGAACGCAAAAATAGTGGGCTCGCACGCGGGCATCTCCGTGGGCCCCGATGGTGGGACGCATCAGCCGCTCGAAGATATGGGTTTGATGCGCATGATACCGCGCATGGTTGTTATATCACCATGCGATAGTATTGAGGCAAAGAAGGCGACACTCGCTGCGGCAACATATGAGGGTCCTGTGTATATTCGTCTTGCTCGTGAAGCTACACCAGTAATCACCACCACCGAGACCCCTCTTGATATCGGAAAAGCACAACTATTTTTCGCACCAAAAGAAGGCCTCGCAACGAGCGTGGGTATTATTGCCACTGGGGGACTTGTCCACAGCGCCATTATGGCGGCAAAAAAACTTGAAGAAAAAGGAGTTGGGGCAAAGGTGCTTAACTTGGCATCTATAAAACCGCTCGACCAAGAGGCTATTCTCTCACTTGCAAAAGAATGCGGCGCAATAGTCACCGTCGAGGAGCATCAAATAAGGGGCGGGATGGGTAGTGCGGTCGCAGAATTTCTTTCATGCACACACCCGACCAAGCAGGAGTTTATCGGCGTGGACGACAAATTTGGACAGTCGGGCACGCCTGCTGAGCTTCTGGAGCATTATGGGATGGATATGAATGCTATCATTGCCGCTGCGGAGCGTGTCATTGCCCGTTAACTTTTAGCTGTGCACTCTAGATATTTATGCCGTAGGGCGATACAATAGATACCATGCATCGCACCCGCTTCTCCTCGAAGTCTCACTTCACTGTCCACATCGCACAGCATCTCTTTGGAGTGGTCGCACTCTTCGTATTTGCGCTTGCGCTGGGCATGGTGAGTAAGTCTGTCGGCCTTCCGTCTTCCTCGCTTTTGGCGCTCACTACGAGTGGGCTATGGTCTACGACAACCACAAACAGCGCACTCTCGGCTAGTTTTAGCGTCGAACGTATTGCGATTGCCTGCGGTGATGGGGTGACGCATGCAAAATACCACTTCACAATATCTCCAGAAAATAGCGGTTTCATTTTTGTCTCTAGTGCACTTGGAACAGACTATATATATACCAACGACGGACGTGGCCTTGATCGTTATTTCGCAGTAGGGAGTTATACGTGGCAGGGTAGCCCACTCGGCGGATACGCCGGCACGAACTACGGTACATTTTCTGTCGAAAATGTATGTCTCGCAGGAGTACAACCACAGCCAAGTACAACGACCACGACTGGAAGCGGCACAATATCAGTACCTCCCATGGAAACACTCGTGAGCGTTGCTTTTTCTGTACAACCTGGACCCGTGGCCACCTGTAGCGCCACTGCCGCACCTCTCACGCCGGTATTTTTTGTTGTCACAAGGCCTGCAGGAGGAGAATTTATTGTATCGTCAGATACGGGAGTGAGGAATGCACATTTTGTCTGGGGTGAACACTACTTTCCAAACGGGGTATATTCTTGGAGCGCACTCGTGAAGCCAGGGTTCGAGGGAGAAGGCTCTCTTTCTGGTACTTTCGAAATACACAACAGTTGCACAAATAATACACCCCAAGAAGACACACCACAGTCCACTTCACCCCTCGGCACAACCATTGCTACAACATCGTCTGTGAGCATCGAGAAAGATACACGAAACACCCTCGCCCTCCCACCTCTCCCTAGACCACAGCTCAATCTCTTTCTCGACAATACCCCAGTTGCCAAAGGGAGGATTTTCAACAAAGAGGAGGTAGAATTTCGTATTGCCACTGCGATTGCAAGCAGCGTAGAAATTTTTAGTACACAAGGAGTATTAGGACCCAAGCTTCTCGCACGTGCCGTTAAAGACGACCTCCTCTCGGAGCCTGGGTTGGATGTATGGAGCTACGTGCTCGACATGAGTACACTTGCTGAGGGTGCAACGAAGCTCCATGTGCGCGTAAAGCACACCGACGAACGCGAGACCATCTCTGAATACATGAGTATTATGGTGAAGCACCCTACTGTGACCACAAGAACGCTGCTGCTCCCCAATTCACTTCCCATCACGGAGGCGAGAGAGGGGGGAGGCGGTATCGTCGAGACAAGTGTTCGCGTATCAACAGAAGAGCGCAAAGCGGTCTTGGCTCGCGTCTCCGACCCATCATCATGTACAAATGCTGAGGAGTGTAAGATTTACTGTCGCAGTTTACCAGGCATCGATGATCTTTGTGCGTCCTTCGCTCAAGAGCAGTTTGTGTTGACACTCCCCACGGGGGAGTCACTGGCAGACGACATCCCCATATCATATCTCGCAGAGCTTCTTGTGGGTGGAGCAAAATATTCTCCGCTATTACCTGAATATGTATCAGGGACAGCTGAGCTAAAGCAGTACTGTGGCGAGACGGTCAATTCCGCTTTGTGCGCAAAGGTTTTCTTGGATAATGGTTTGAGTACCAGTGATGCCCTGCAAAAGAAGAAAGAGCATATCATGCGCTCCCAAGAAGAGCAGCGCACGGTGCTCGTCGAGCGTATTGGTACACGTGCCTATGTCGATACAGATGCTGACGGTGTCACTGACTATGATGAAATAAACATCTATCACACCGATGCGCAAAATGGCGATACTGACCAAGATGGATTTACCGACGGCGCAGAGCTACTCGCACGCACAAACCCCTCGGGTGGCATGCGTATCGCCACTGGGTTTGGTACATCCGCCCCCGTGATAGCAGCGAGCACTGACGAGTCTGTGCCATTCGTTAATCCAATGATCTCGGGAAAGACAGAGCACACCCTTCTCACCGTAAAAAATGTTGAGGTGTACGAAGTTGCCACAACGACCGAGGGTGAGGTGACTGCGAGAAAACTTAAATTTGCAGGGACAGCATTGCCGAACACTTTTGTCACCCTCTATATTTTCTCCGAGCCAATAGTGGTAACGGTAAAGGCCGACGGGGCAGGTGCATGGGTCTATACACTTGACAAAGAACTCCCCGACGGAACACATCAGGTATACAGCACGCTCACCGACGCAGGAGGACGCATCCTCGCAAAGTCTGAGCCACTACCATTTGTAAAGCAAGCTGCTGCCGTGTCGCTTGGGTCTGCTCTCCTTACTCCAGAAGCTACACAGCCTGGCTTCTTTACCGGTGCATCACTATATGCAATGCTCGCTATCCTAGTGGGCATATTGGGCATTGCGCTCTCGATCATCGGATTTATTGTAAAACAAAAGAGTGCCCACGAGTCCACAGACCTACCAGGCATTTAGCATCACTACTCATGTACTTCATTGAAATTTTATCTCGAGGAATGCGTTTTGTGCGCAGTAACCCGCAGATTATTTATACACTGTTTCTCGTGGTCGCAATCCCCCTCGCCTTTTTCTTTACGAGTGAGCAGTTCTTGCGGGTGGCGAGTGACAACCAAGACCGGCTGGAGCGTAGTCGCATCGGACTCTTGCAGGACACGTTCGCACTCTTTGCCGCGAGCCACCTCGGTGACACCTCATACCTAGAGACACAAATGCGCACTATTGCAAAGAATAACGAAACGATGGTCACGTTTGACTTGTTGGGGCGTCCGAGTGGTGGGGAGTACCCGCTATTGGCGAGTTTAAGCGACCGCGAGGCCAGTACCACTATCTCCTTCGACCCGCTCTCGATGGCGCTTATCGGCTCTGCAACGGGAGATATCCTCCATCAGTCTTACGCTGCTGAGTTTTTTTCTGGCGGAGCGAGATATTGGAGGAGTGTACGTGCTATCGTCGCGACGGACACTGGGGATGTACGTGCATACATCGTTACTGACCTTTCGATGGCACAGGCTGACGCTGTCTCCCGTGGCAATATTCAAAAAGCGTATCTCGTGCTTATTGGCATCATCGTCCTCATCGTCATTCTCCTCGCTCGTCAGGCGCGCATCATTGACTACGCAACCCTCTATGCGCGACTCAAGGATGTCGACCAAATGAAAGATGACTTTGTGTCGATGGCCGCACATGAACTGCGTAGTCCGCTGACTATTATTCGCGGATACACCGAGATGATCGGCGAGTCGGAAACACTGAGCAGTAAAGGCAAGACACAGCTCGGAAATATCGACCACGCCGCAACGCAGCTGAATTCGCTTATCGGAGACATTCTCGACGTGGCAAAGCTTCAGGAAGGGAGAATGTCCTTTCGTTTTGAGACAGTGGATGTCGACGCCACAATTGCGACTATCGTCGAATCATTTATGCGCCCAGCGAAAGATAAAGGACTCGATCTTTCGTACGAGCCGAAGCCATTGCCCAAAATCGAGGTCGACCTCGACCGCTTTCGTCAGGTACTCATCAACTTTGTGGGTAATGCCATTAAGTACACCCCAAGTGGGAGCGTGAAAGTCTCGACGAGTGTAGAGGGTGAGCGAGTGCATATCCGCGTGAGCGATACGGGGATGGGTATCTCCGCAGAAGACCAAAAGAAACTGTTTGAGAAATTTTATCGTGTAAAAAACAAGGAAACTGAAAAAATTACGGGCACAGGACTCGGACTCTGGATCACCGAGCAAATAGTCAGGACAATGCATGGCACCATTGCCGTCGAGTCCATCCGCGGCAAAGGCACCGACTTCATCGTGAGTTTTCCCATTACAAAATAGCATTTCTTGCTAAAATACACGCTCTTTGGTAGAGTGTCTCCACTATGAAACCAGAAGCAAAGGCAAAGAAAGAAGTATCACAGGTTGTTGCACCGACGTATTACCCAATGGCGTTGGCGACTTGTGCCTGCGGAGCCACCATGACGGTGGGTTCAACGAAGGAGAAGATTGACATGGAAATCTGCTCACAGTGCCACCCACTCTTTACTGGCAAAGAAAAGGCAATGGACACCGCTGGCCGCGTGGAGCGATTCAAGAATCGTGCTGCCGCCGCCACTCCAAAGAAAGCAAAGAAGACAGAAGACGCAAAGTAGTAAAGCAAGGAGAAGCCCGCACAGCTATGGCCTTGCGGGTTTTTCTGTGCAAAAATTCGTATACCTATCATGGAAACTCCAGATTTAACAAAATATAAAGAGAACTATAAAACCAAGTACCTCGTCGACGAATACGAGCGGCTTTCGCGCGAGCTTGCGGATGCACAGAGTATGCTCGGCGCAGATACTGAGATGAACGCACTCGCGCAAATTGACATTGACGCCATCACCACACAGATGAAAGAGTTGTACGCAAAGATGGAATATATTTTGAAGGAAGATGTCGCGGCGGAAGAGAAGCCGCGCGAGCTCATTCTCGAGGTGCGCGCAGGAGTGGGAGGGGAGGAGGCGGCGATATTTGCGCAGGATCTGGCCATCATGTACCAGCGTTTTGTCGATAGTAGGGGTTGGGGCTGGAAAGTGGTGGACGAGTCCGAGAGTGAGATGGGCGGATACAAAGAGGCATCATTCGAGATAACGGGTACCAACATATATGATCTGATGAAATGGGAGACGGGTGTGCACCGCATCCAGCGCATTCCCGCCACAGAGAAGTCGGGGCGCATACACACCTCCACCGCTTCGGTCATCGTGCTTCCCATCAGAAAAAAAGCGACGGTCACCATCAATCCCGCCGACCTCGATATGTCTTACACACGCTCAGGGGGCGCTGGGGGGCAGAATGTAAACAAAGTGGAGACGGCAGTGCACTTGGTCCACAAGCCGACGAATATTCACGTGCATTGCTCCGTGGAGCGCTCCCAGCTGAAGAACCGCGAGAAGGCAATGGCCATACTCGTGGCAAAGCTCGAGCAGATGAACGACGAGGAGGAGCTTAAGAAGAATGCTGACGCACGTTCGTCCATTGGAAGCGGAGACCGCTCAGAGAAGATCCGCACGTATAATGTGCCTCAGAATCGTGTCACCGACCACCGCATCAAAGAGTCGTGGCACAACATCGACGGCATCTTCGCCGGCGACATCGGCACCATGCTCCAAACAATAAGCGAGCGCGCCACGAGTGGGGAAATGGGGAGTGCAGAAGAAGGGGATGAATAATCATGAAAATAAATAAACACAAAAAACAATTTGGTAATCAAGCAGAGAATTACACAAAGTATCGGAAGGCATACGACGGAGCGCTTTATGCAAAACTTGAAGCCTTACTCCCGAGTGGAAGCGATCGCATCCTTGATGTCGCTTGTGGTACAGGTAAATCAACTGAGCCACTTATCGAGTACGGACTTGGAGTTTTTGGTGTCGACCACGACCCACTGATGGTTGCCGAAGCTAAAGCGCAGGCAGATCTAAAAAATCTTCATATATCCTACGTTGTCGGCGAAGCAGAGCACCTGCCGTTTGCAGATGAGTATTTTGATGTCGTGACAGTGGGTACTGCATTTCATTGGTTTGTAAATGACGTAGCGATAAAAGAACTAAAACGAGTGCTCAAAAAAGATGGTCTGCTTTTTATTTATTGGACGATGACCACAAAGGATGTACCCGAGTCAGATTCGATACCACATGAAATATTTCGCACGTTCAATTGGGAAAGAGTCCCACTACAACTCCGAGATTTGGGATACATCGCTTCCTTTTTGGAGCAGAATGGCATGAGTCGTGTTCAAAGTGCGCGCATTCCATTTTTTCATGATGATACCGTAGACGACCAAGTGGGACTAATGAAAACAGCATCGAGTTACGAAATCCTCTCAGACGAAGACAAGTTGCGCTTTGTTGACATGCTTACTGAGGCGCTCACCGCAAAGCTGGGTGAACGAGACCACTTCACCTACGAAGAAGAAATACAAATTTGCTACGGATATAAATAGCCGTGCACCCCACGGCTACTTCGAAAACTAGAGAGGACGGACTTATGTACTTATATAGCTTTTGGGTATTTGAATAAAAAAAGCCGACGGAGTGTCGGCGGGGTAGTGCTGTGGCAAGTTAGCTCGGATTCTTCTTGCGAAATCGTGCGAGTGATTCTTGAAGGTGAATCTGCTCGGCAGTGGTGAGTCGCTCAATCGCGCCATCGTTGATTGATACGAGAAACGTGTCATGCGAGTGAAACTGCGGGCCCAGTGTCGTGTAGTGAAGCTCCGTGAGCCTCAATGGAATGTTGGGGTTGCCGCGCCCCATGATGGAGCTGACCAAACTTTCCCCAAATTTCGCGTCTTCCGCGACCCGACGTGATGTGTCATGAGAAACAGAAACGATGGTGAATTGTCCCAAGATTTTCTCCTTTACTGATGGAATGAAAGTGCCGTAATAATAGTATCATGTGTTATGTTTTTTGTCAACTTTTTGCTTGCTTTTTATGTGCAATTTTGTTAGCATCACCCTACTTTATTAATAGTTTGGACATTAAGAACATGACAGAAAATACCGCAATAGAAGCAATGTTTAATGTCGGCGCACACTTCGGATATTCCCGAGCACGCCGTCATGCCTCCGTGAAGCCCTATTTGTTTGGGGCGAAGAACGGTGTCGATATTATTGACCTAACAGAGACGGCAAAAATGCTCGATGCTGCAAAGGCGCGCGTAGAGGAGGCCGCCAAGAACGGCAAAATCGTTCTCTTTGTGGGCACAAAGCAGGAGATCGGGAGCATTGTGGAGGAGACCGCAAAGTCTCTGAACATGCCCTATGTCACCGAGCGATGGGTTGGTGGCATGCTCACCAACTGGAACGAGATAAAAAAGCGCACAGGGCGTTTGAAGGAGCTCTCGGAGAAGTTTGCGAAAGGAGAGCTCGATAAATATACGAAGATGGAAAAACTTTTATTCGAGCGCGAGATGGCGAAGCTCCAGACAGAGTTTGGAGGCATCGCCTCACTCGAAGGTGCCCCGGGGCTCATTGTCGTCGTCGACCCTCGCGAGGAGCATATTGCGGTCACGGAGGCACGCAAAATGAAAGTGGAGACGGTCGCGCTCCTCGGTACCGACTGTGACGCATCAAAGGTGACGTACCCGATATTGGCCAATGATGCAGCGCTCCTCAGTGTAAAGTTTTTCTTGGCGCAACTTTCTGAGGCGTTTACTGCTGGGCAGAAATCACGAGCACTCTAGCCATTTTGTTTTTGGCGAATTTCTTTGCTGACTTCGACGATCGGTTTGGAGAACTTACGATGAGTAAGTCCTCACAAACACGCTCATCTCGTCGCCTCGAACTTCCTCCAAAAACAAAATGGCTTACGGTTAAGCTTTTATCTTTTGTTCATTAATTCAACACACATATGGAAATCAG